>JAAYPK010000036.1 GCA_012519845.1 Clostridiales bacterium | reverse complement strand
ATATGTATTATTATAATAACTACCGATATCAATGGGGATTGGAAAAGCTGGCTCCAGTACAATACCGAAACCAGCTTTTAGCTGCATAGCCTTTTTAAAAATGTCCTTGACATAGGGTCCATTTTATTTTATAAAAACTAATTGGACAGCTCATTTTTCTACATTTTTTTCAATTTAAATGTACTTACCATTAAGTAAGATCCAGCCAAAACAAAAATAACTGCTAATATTAATAAAGGACGTGTATAAACAGTTATTAATGCAAATAATGCTAAAGCACAACCAGCAATTGTTATAGGAACTCCAGTAAATACTCCATCAAAAGTTGAAACATTATATCTTGCTAATCTAAAGGCACCACAGATAGGGAATAATATTAATAAAATAATTCCAAAGATACCATAAGGCCCTAACTCATTAAATTCGAATAAAATAAATATTAACATTGAAGGCGCAACTCCGAATGAAACTAAATCAGCTAATGAATCTAGTTCTTTTCCTAATTCACTTGAAACTTGAAGATATCTAGCGATTCTTCCATCATATCTATCTACTAAACCTGCTATTAAAATAAAAATACTTGCGGCTACATAATATTCATTAAATACATATAAAAGCGAAATAATACCACAAGACAAGTTTATAAAGGTAAATATATTAGGAATACAGCTTTTTCTCATATTATCACTCCTAAAAACATTTAGTTTTCAATGAATAATTATATCACATATTTTAATATAATATAGTTATTAATAATGGATTTAAGGAAATTTTAATATTGTTACTTCTCGACAATATTTGGAATAGGTGCTATAATCCTTTGTATAGATTACTGGAGGGAATTATGAAAAAAGTTAGGTTAATATATAATCCATATTCAGGAGAAAATATAATAATAAATGAGTTAGATATTATAACAAGATTACATCAAGAAAAAGGATTGCAAATAATACCCTATAGAATAGAAAAAGATAAAGGGATTAATGAGGCTTTAATAGATATAGATAAAGATTATGAATACATATTAATTGCAGGTGGTGATGGAACTGTTGATTCTGTAGTTAATGCTATGATGAAAATGGACATACATTTACCAATTGCTATATTGCCTGTTGGAACAGCAAATGATTTTGGAAAGTTTATAAATATGCCTTCAAATGTTAAAGAAGCAGTGAACCAAATTCTTTCATCTAAGCCAACGCCTGTAGATGTAGGTATGGTAAATAATAAATATTTTATTAATGTAGCTAGTACAGGGCTTTTTACAGATGTATCTCAAAAAACAGATATTAATTTGAAAAATACTATTGGAAAGCTTGCTTATTATTTGAAAGGACTCGAAGAATTACCTAATTTCAGAAAATTAAAAGTGAAGCTTACTTCAAAGGAAATAGAATATGAAGGAGATATGTATTTAATATTAGTATTTAATGGTCAAACTGCTGGAAACTTTAAGTTAGCAACTAGAGCTGATGTATTTGATGGATATTTAGATGTTATTATGATAAAGGCAGTGCAAGTATTTGAAATATTACCTTTGTTTATTAAAATATTAAAAGGAGAGCATTTAGATTCTGATAAAGTAATATATTTTAAAACAGAAGATATATTAATCGAGTCACCTGAAGATATTGCAACAGATATAGATGGTGAAAAAGGACCAGATTTTCCACTACATATTAAGTGTATAAAAGGTGGAATAAATGTTCTAGGAATAAAGTAAAAAATAAAATAATAATAATAAGTAACAGTATTGTATTATGGAGGGGGTTATTTGAACTTAACCTATTACTTTTTTTTGTTACTTATTATTTTTTTACTTATTATGCTAATTAAAAAGAATAAAAGATATTCACCAATAAAAATAAAGATATATATGTATGTGGTAATAAGTTTACTTTTGCTTAGATATATAGCCTTATTTTTTCTTTGTATTATACGAAATGGTATATACATTTATTCTTTAAAAGGTTTGTTATATTTAAATTATTTGGCAATCCCTTTAATAGTAATTGCTTTATCTTATGTATACCTTAGATGGAGCAAATTATCCTTTAAGATAAATTATATTATTGCAAGTGTTTTAAGTTTATTATACATAATAGAAATGCACTTTACAGATGGAAAAGTACATTTTAATGTTGATTATGGATATATTATAACTTTAAAAAATGAAACATTAGTATTTTTATTTTATTTTATCACCCTTGGAATGCTACTAATATTTTGTATATATTTTTCTGATAAACCTAATTGTAATAGATTTGGAATGTTCTCTCTTATAATAGCTTTAGCAATAGTCATTATTGAAAATGTATTGTTTTTAGGTGGAATAAAAATATTCCCATATCCTATAATTGGAGATGCTTTTTTTCTTATTCTTATGAATTTAGGTTTAAATACCTTTAGATAACAATTCTTATTTTGGTAAAATTATGCTAGTTGTTTTATTGTTATTAATAAAACTAACAATAAAACAACTAGCAGATTAATGTTTCTTTTTGCTCTTTTTAGCAGTATTTTTTTTCCTATTATTATAATTTGTATTAGGTTTATTATAAGGAATTAAACAATCTTTTGAATTACCAATCAAATCTTCTCTGTGAGCTTTAATTAAAGCTTTCTTAACTAAATCATAATTTTTAGGTACTGAAAATTGAATCAAAGCTCTTTGCATATTTTTTTCTTCTTGAGTTTTTGGCGTATATACTTTTTCACCAGTTAATGGATTAAACCCAATGTAATAAATGGTTGTAGATAAGCTTCCAGGTGTTGGATAAAAATCTTGGACCTGCTCAGGAGTATAGCCCATTTTCTTTACATATAAAGCAAGCTCTATTGCAGCATTTAAATCAGAACCTGGATGGGAGGACATAAGATAAGGAACTAAAAATTGTTTTTTTCCTATCTTTTTATTTATTTCAAAATATTTATTTACAAATTTATCATAAACATTTCTTGTAGGTTTACCCATCTGCATTAGGACTTTAGGAGAAACATGTTCTGGCGCTACTTTTAATTGACCACTTATATGGTGTTCACAAAGCTCTTTAAAGAAACTTTCATCTTTGTCATATATTAAATAATCATATCTTATTCCAGATCTAATAAAGACTTTTTTTATTCCTTTAATATTTCTAACTCTTTTCAATACTGATAAATATTCTTTATGATCTATAATAAGATTTTTACAAGGACTAGGGAACATACATTGCTTAGTTTTACATGTACCATGTTCAATTTGCTTATTACAAGCACGATGCCTAAAATTTGCAGTAGGCCCTCCAATATCATGGATATAGCCTTTGAAATCTGGTAAGGTAGTTAGAAGCTTTGCTTCTTCAACAATTGAATCACTATCTCTTGTCTGAATGGTTCTTCCTTGATGAAAAGTAAGTGCACAGAAAGAACATGATCCATAACACCCTCTATGACTTGTAATAGAAAACTTAACTTCTTTTATAGCTGGAATTCCACCTTGAGATTCATATATAGGATGATAAGTTCTTTTAAAAGGTAAATCATATGTAAAATCCATTTCTTCATTACTAAGTGGTAACTGAGGAGGATTTTGAACTAAATATCTATCATTATGTTTTTGATATATACCTTTTCCAATAATAGGGTCTTGCTCATAATATTCAATTTTATATGCTTCTCCGTAAGCTTTTTTATTAGTTGAAACTTCTTCAAAGGAAGGAACTTCAATATAATCCTTTAGTTTTGAAATATCATGTGTAATATAGCAAGTGCCTCTAATACTTTGGATGTTTTCAATTTTAGAGCCATATTTAAATAGTTCAGCAAGCTGTATTATACTCTTTTCTCCCATTCCATACATAAGTAAATCTGCTTTTGAATCTAATAATATACTTCGTCTAACTTTATTATCCCAATAATCGTAGTGAGCAAAACGTCTTAAACTAGCTTCTATTCCCCCAATTACAATTGGAATATTTTTAAAGGCCTCTCTTATTCTATTACAATATACAATTACAGCTCTATCAGGTCTGTATCCAGATTTTCCGCCTGGAGAGTATAAATCATCATGTCTTCTTTTTTTGGCAGCTGTATAGTGATTTACCATTGAGTCAATGTTACCAGAGTTAACAAGAAAGGCGTATTTAGGAACACCTAATTTCATAAAGTCATCTTTGCTTCTATAATTGGGTTGAGGAATAATACCAACTGTAAAACCCTGAGACTCTAAGGTTCTTCCTATAATTGCAGTACCAAAAGAAGGATGGTCTACATAAGCATCCCCAGTTACAATAATAAAATCAAGTTGATTAATATTTCTTTTTTTTAAATCATCTTTACTAATAGGTAAAAAGTCTTTGGCTAATTTCATTGTATAAACTCCAATTCAAAATAATATTGTGTATTAATCTTAGCACAGTAAAAAATACTTTACAAATAACAAAAAAAAGTTTCACATTTCATTTTCATATACTATAATATATATAGAAGTAATAGCTGACATAATGGTCAGCTATTTTAATGAGAATATATTATTGTATTAATATTAACCAATTAAAATGAAAAAAATAAAAAGGTGGTGTAAGTAATGGATGAAGGACCTCATAATATGGAAAAACCAAAACTGAATAATCTTCTAAGAGGAAATTCAACATTATTTATATCATAGATATATATAATTAGATTTCCTCTTTAGAAGAGCAAGGAGGAAGCATAATATGAAAAGACTATCAGTATTCCTATATACAGATATTTTGGGAAAGAAAATATATGATGAATTTGGAGATGTATTAGGAGAATTAAAGGATATTTATGTAACCACTGATGAAGGATATCCAAGAGCTATTGGATATCAAGTTAAAAAAGGTGGAGTAATTTTTAATTATGAGTTTAGAATAATAAATGTATTTAATGACAACGGCAGAATAATAATTAGGTCTAAAGGTAGTAGGGAAATTCTTCCTAGAACTTATACTTATTTACTTTCTCACAATTTGCTTGACAAAAAAATTGTAGATATAAATGGAAAGCAAGTAGTAAGAGTTAATGATCTTAGAATTACTGAAATTGCAGGAGAATATAGAGTTGTTGCGGTTGAAGTTGGCTCTTTGGCAAGATTTAGGAGGATGGGAATACCTTCCTTTGGAAAGCTTATTTTTAGAATGTTAGGGAAAAAGTGTGAAGATAAAGTATTAATGTGGGATGATATTGAATCATTTGAATTATTAAATAATAATACTAAGGTATCAAATTCTTATAAGAAATTAAAAACACTACATCCCGCTGATATTGCAGATATTTTAGAAGATTTAGATGAAGATTCCAGAAAAAAATTATTTGAATCTCTTGATGAAGATTTGGCAGCAGACACCTTTGAAGAAATAGAGGATGAATACAAAGGGAGCATAATAAAGGATTTATCTGAAACTAAGACAGCTGAGCTTTTAGAAAACATGGATAATGATGAAATTGCAGATTTGCTAGATGAACTTGATGGAGAAGAGCGAGAAAAAGTCTTAATTAATCTTGAAAAAGATGATGCGGAAGAAGTAGAAGAATTATTAAAATATGAGGATGAAACAGTAGGAAGTATAATGAGTAAAGATTTTATATCTTTAGGACTTAATGTTACAGTAGAAGAAACTAGGGAAATATTAAAAGAACTAGATCCTGATGAGGATGTAATGTATTATATTTATACTACTGATGAAGAGGATAAAGTAAGGGGTATTGTGATTTTAAAGGATTTATTATTTTCTAGTGGTGAAACTTTATTAAAAGATATTATGGAAGATAATATATCTACAGTAAAGCATAATGATCCAATATCTTCAGCTATAGAATTAGCAGCAAAATATGATTTATTATTAACTGCAGTTGTAGATGATAATGACAAATTAGTTGGTATTGTTCAAATACATGATATTATAGATGAATATTTATATCCTTTATGGAAGAAGAAGAAGCGTGTATAAATCTTATATTTATAAATGTAATAATAAAAAAAATGTTGACAAAATTTAGATAAAGAATATAATAAAAGTATAAAAGAATATCTTAGTATTTTACTATGAATTAAAAACTGTGAAAAAGGAAAGTAGCATTATTAAGGATTACAGAGAGAAAATGGTGGTGCAAATTTTCATCTAAGATTTTGTGAAGTGCCCTTTGGAGTTAACACTTGAAAGTTAGTATGGTGTTTCGGGATCACCCGTTATAGTGATAAGACATTCAAAGTGTCTGAAACTTAAGGTGGGATTAAATAAAAATCCAATTAGAGTGGAACCGCGAATATACTTCGTCTCTATTAATTATAGAGATGGAGTTTTTTTTACTTTGTATTAATAAAAAGAATATATATTTATGAAATTGGAGGTATATAAATGATTTATAATAATATTTTAGAATTAGTTGGTAATACACCAATATTAAAATTAACAAAATCAAATAATGAAAATAGTGCAGATGTTTATGTGAAATTAGAAAAATATAATCCAGGTGGAAGTGTAAAAGACAGAGCAGCTTTAGGAATGATTGAAAAGGCAGAAAAAGAAGGAAAACTAAGACCAGGTGTAACAATAGTTGAACCTACCAGTGGGAATACAGGTATTGCTTTGGCTATGATTGGCAGAATGAAGGGATATAAGGTTATCATTATTATGCCAGAAACTATGAGCAAAGAGAGAAGAGATTTAATTAAGGCTTATGGAGCAGAGCTTGTATTAACTGATGGAAGTAAAGGGATGAAAGGAGCTATAGATAAGGCATTAGAATATGAAAAAAAAGGTGGATATTTTATACCACAGCAATTTGAAAATTATGCCAACCCTGAAAAGCATTATGAAACTACTGCAGAAGAGATATATAAAGATATTGAAGATTTAGATTATTTCGTTGCAGGAGTAGGAACAGGCGGAACATTAATAGGTGTAGCTAAGAATTTAAAGAATAAAAATCCGAATATTAAAGCTATTGCTGTTGAACCATTATCATCTCCAGTATTAAGCGGTGGGACACCAGGAGCTCATAAGATACAAGGAATTGGAGCTGGTTTTATTCCAGAAGTATATGATGAAACAGTAGTTGATGAAATAATTAAAGTTGATGATAAAGATGCAATTAAAACTGCTAAGGAATTTGCGGCTAAAGAAAGTGTTTTAGTTGGAATATCATCAGGAGCTGCAATATTTGCAGCATTAGAACTTGCTAAAAAAGTTGGAAAAGGTAAAAAGATTTTAGTAATTGCACCTGATGGAGGGGAAAAGTATATTTCAATGGGAATTTATGATTAAAGGAGTTGAGAAGCTTGTTCAACAATTTAAAGCATGATTTAGATAGAGTATTAGAAAATGATCCCGCAGCAAGAAGTAAACTTGAAGTATTTATTCTATATCCTTGTATTCATGCATTAATATCATATAGAATTGCTCATTTCTTTTACAGACATAAAAGATTTTTTATTGCTAGATTAATATCACAGCTATCAAGATTTTTTACAGGAATTGAAATTCACCCAGGTGCAACAATAGGAAAAGGACTTTTTATTGATCATGGAATGGGAGTTGTAATTGGTGAAACAGCTGAGATAGGGGATGATGTAATGCTTTATCATGGTGTAACCTTAGGAGGAACTGGTAAAGATAAAGGGAAAAGACATCCAACTGTAGGAGATAATGTAGTTATAGGTTCCGGTGCAAAGATATTAGGACCAATAAAAATAGGTAGAAATGCAAAAATCGGAGCTAATGCTGTTGTATTAAGGGATGTTCCTGAAGGGGCTACAGCAGTAGGTTCACCTGCAAGAAACATTGTAAGAACCAATGCAACTATAATTGAAATTAGTAATTTTAAAGGAATAAAGAAAAAAATTTTTAATGATATGGTAATTTAGTAGTATCTCCTATATTTTCAAATTAATTTTTAAAATATAGGAGATATTTATTTGAAAGTAAGTTAACATATAAAACAAATTTAACTATTAGACTTTTATAATTAACAAGGATATAATAATTAATGTAAAATTTATAAGGGAGTGTTGTAAAACATGTTATCACCAATAGTAGCTAAGATAGCTAGTAAATTGCCAGAAAATATATTAATTAAATTATCAAATAAAATGGCTGATCATTATTTTAATAAATATGCCAATATAGATATAAATGGCTTTGAAAATGTTAATGGAAATGGAAAACCAATAATATTTATATGTAATCACTTAAGTAATGCCGATGGATTATTATTAAGTAGAATATTAAAAGAAAGATTTGATCCTTATTTTGTGGCAGGAGTTAAATTATCTAAGGATCCTATAACTAATATTGGCAGTAAACTTGTAAAAACAATACAAATAAAGCCAAATAGTGCAGACAAGGATGCTATAACAAGAATGGTTAAGTCTGTAAAAGAAGGTAATAATCTTTTTATATTTCCTGAGGGAACAAGAAGTAGGACAGGCAGTATGATAGAAGGTAAAAAGGGAATACTATTATTATCAAGACTAACAAAAGCACAAATAGTCCCAATAGGAATTGCTGGAACAGAAATATTATTGCCAATTAGTAAAGATGGTGATATGGGCGGGGAAACTTGGCATAATGCTAATGTAACAATTAATTTTGGAGAACCAGTAGTAATTCCTGGTAGAGAAGAAAATGAAGAAAAGCATGAATATGATGATAGATGTATGAGGGTTATTATGGGTTCTATAGCAAAATTATTACCAGAATCCTATAGAGGAGTATATAAATAAATGAAAAAAAGAACAAAAGAAATACTTCAAATATTAAAAGAAACTTATCCAGATGCAAAGTGTGAATTAAATCACGAAACTCCTTTCCAATTGTTAGTAGCTACAATTTTATCGGCTCAAACAACTGATAAAAAAGTAAATCAAGTAACAGAAAAATTATTTAAAGATTATCCAGATTTAAAATCTTTTTTGAAAATAAATAACGAAGAATTAGAAGAGAAAATTAAGGAAATTGGATTATATAGGAATAAAGCGAAAAATATTATTCTTATGTGCAATCAATTAAATGAAAAGTTTAATGGTGAAGTGCCAAGTAATATGGAAGACTTAATGTCTTTAGCAGGAGTTGGTAGAAAAACAGCTAATGTTGTTTTATCAAATGCTTTTAATGTACCATCAATTGCAGTTGACACTCATGTATTTAGGGTGGCTAATAGATTGGATTTAGCTTCTTCTGATAATGTACTAGAAGTTGAAAAGCAATTACAAAAAGAATTGCCGAAAAATGAATGGTCCTTAACTCATCATTTATTAATATTTCATGGTAGAAGATGCTGTATAGCAAGAAAACCTAAATGCAGAGAATGCCCTCTTGAAAAAATATGTAGGTATAAAAATAAGTCATAACCACTTTACTAAATATTTAAGTATGAAGTGGCACTTAATATGCATTAATAATTAACATATAATATGATTATAAACTTATTAATATCTGGAGGAAAAAATGAAGGTAGGAGTAATAATGGGTGGAATTTCTTCTGAAAGAGAAATATCCCTAGCAAGCGGTAAAGAAATAATTAATAATTTAGATAAAAATAAATATGAAGTAGTGCCAATATCAATAGATAAAAAGGAAGATGTTATTAATAAAATAAAAGATATTGATTTTGCATTATTAGCTTTACATGGACAATTTGGAGAAGATGGAGTAATTCAATCGGTTCTACAAACTATGGGAATACCTTACTCTGGATGTGGTCCATTAAGTAGTGCTGCATGTATGGATAAAGATATGACAAAAAATTTATTAAAAGCAGCAGGAATAAGGACAGCACCTTGGATAAATATAAAGAAAATAGATGAAATAGATTATAGCAAAATAGAAGAAATGGGATATCCTGTTGTTGTAAAGCCAACTCACGGTGGATCAAGTGTAGCAACTTTCATTGTAAAAGAAAAAAAAGATATATTAAAATCTGTAGAAGAGGGTTTTAAATGGGATAATGAAGTAATGATTGAAAAATTCATTAAAGGTGATGAAATAACTTGTCCTATTTATGAAGGAGAAATGTTCCCTGTAGTTGCAATTAAACCAAATGCAGAGTTCTTTGATTTTACAGCAAAATATGAAGACGGTGGCTCAGATGAATTTGTTATTAATTTAGAAAGTAATCTTCATAATGAAGTTGAAAGAATGGCATTAGAGACATATAATGTATTAAAATGTGAAGTATACGCAAGAGTAGATATGATAATAACAGATGAAGGAATTCCGTATATTCTAGAAGTGAATACATTACCTGGAATGACAAAAAACAGTTTATTTCCTAAAAGTGCAGCAGGAAAAAATATTAATTATAGTAGATTGTTGGACCTAATAATTGAAGGTTCTTTAAAAGTAAATAGATAAATTTTAAAAAGACTATTTCTAAATGAAATAGCCTTTTTAATTTACAAAAAAAATTGATAGAATATAATAAAGATATATTAAAGATAGTATTTAAAATCTTATAAATGCATAATAAATATAGATAGTACAATTGGAAAGGAATATTTATATGATAAATAGAATAAAAAAATTATTTAAACCTGAGGAGATATTAGAGGGTAATTGTGGAATAGAAAGAGAAGGATTAAGAGTAAATGTTAATGGCATACTATCCAAAAGTTTGCATTCTGAGGCTTTCGGAAACAAGGGTGAAAATCCATATATAACAACTGATTTTTCTGAAAGTCAAGTTGAAGTAATAACTCCTATATTTGACACTGCTGAAAAAGTATATAATTTTTCAAATATACTATATGATATTGTAGCACTAGAAGTTTTTGATGAATACATATGGCCACAATCAATGCCTGGAGTTGTCCCAAAAGATGAAGATATTCCAATTGCCCAATTTGATGGAGAAAAAAAGGAAGCTAGCCATTATAGAGAATATCTTTTAAATAAATATGGAGGGAAAAAGCAATTAATATCTGGAATACATTATAACTTTTCTTTTAGTAATAAATTTTTAAAAAAATTATATGATAGTTATGAACATAAAAAAGATTTTAAAGATTTTAAAAATGATTTATATTTAAAAATGGCTAGAAATTACATTAGATATAGATGGCTTTTAGTATATTTAATGGGAGCTAGCGGTGTTGTTCATGAAAGTTTCATTGGAAATTGTCCAAAAGAAAAGTGTAAATTTATGGAGTCTGGTTTTACAGGTGAAAAAGCAACTTCGTATAGAAATGGTGAATGTGGATATAAAAACATTGTTGATTTAGTACCTAAATATACTTCAGTAAAAGAATATATAAACAGTATAGAAGAGTATATTAAAGATAAAATAATTAACAGTCATAAAGAGTTATATACTCCTGTAAGATTAAAGGCTAAAGATAATAAGAACTTTCTAAAATCACTAGAAGAGGATGGAATTGAATATTTAGAATATAGAAGTTTGGATATAAATCCATTTGAAAAAGGTGGAGTTAGTTTAGAAGATTTAAAATTCTTACAGATGTTTAATATTTATCTACTATTGAAAGATGAGAAGGATTATGACTTCTGGCAAGAAGAAGGATTATCTAATCAAACTTTAATAGCTAATTATGGCCTTGATGATATAGTTTTAGAAAATAATGGAGAAAAGGTATTGAAAAGTAGCTTTGCAATATCTATTTTAGAAGAAATGAAAGAAATAAATTCGAAACTTAATTTAGGAAGAGAAGAACAGTTAGAAAAAGCTATTTCGAAAATTAAACATCCAGAAGAAACATATTCTTATAGGATATATAAAAAAGTACAAGAAGAAGGATTTATTAATGCACATATAAGCTTAGCTGCTAAATACAAAGAAGAAGCCTATAAGAATAGATTTAAGCTATATGGATATGAGGATTTGGAATTATCCACTCAAATTTTAATGAAAGAAGCAATTAAAAGAGGAATAGAAATTTCAATTGTTGATAGATATGAGAATTTTATTTCATTAAAGAAAAATAATAAGACAGAGTATGTTGTTCAAGCAACTAAAACCTCTAAAGATAGTTATACTACTGTATTAATAATGGAGAATAAAACAGTTACCAAAAAAGTACTTAAAGATAATGGGGTTAAGGTTCCAGATGGAGATGAATTTTATTCTTTAGACGATGCGCTTAGAAATGCTATTGAATATGAAAATAGATCAATAGTTATTAAACCAAAGTCTACAAATTTTGGTACAGGAATAAGTATTTTTAAAGAAGGTGCAAAAGAAGAAGACATTAAAAAAGCCTTTGAAATTGCATTTAAGTACGATAATACTGTGTTAGTTGAGGAATTTATAAAAGGAAAAGAATATAGGTTTTTAGTTATAGATAATAAAGTTGTTGGTATACTTCATAGAGTTCCTGCAAATGTAGTAGGAGATGGAGTTAAATCTATAACTGAATTAGTTGAAATAAAAAATCAAGATCCATTACGAGGATATCATTATAGAACTCCTTTAGAAAAAATAAAATTAGAAGAAAATGCTGCCCTTTTCTTAAAACAGCAAAATAAGGATTTTGATTATATTCCAAAGAAAGATGAAATTGTATTTTTAAGAGAAAATTCTAATATAAGTACAGGCGGAGATAGCATTGATTATACAGATTTAATTGATGATAAGTATAAGAAAATTGCAGTAGATGCTGCTAAAGCTGTTAATGCAAAAATATGTGGTGTTGATATGATGATAGAAGATTATAAATCTGCAGATTCAGATTATGCAATAATTGAACTAAACTTTAATCCTGCTATTCATATTCATTCATATCCTTATAAAGGGAAGGAAAGAAAAATAGCAGAACATGTATTAAAATTATTAGAATTAATATAGCATAACATTAAAAGGCTTCCAAAGGATAAGTATTATTTTGGAAGCCTTATTTATTTAAGGTTAGTATTGGAGGAGTAGTATGGAAGAGATAATTGAAAGATTTAGTAAAAGAAAAGCTTATATAAGTGGGTGGAAAGAAATGAATAGGAGTTCAGTTATTATACCTATAGTTGAAATAAATAATGAGCCTAATATTATTTTTGAGGTTAGGGCTAAAAAATTAAAAACTCAACCGGGGGATATCTGCTTTCCAGGAGGTAAAATAGAAGAAACTGAAGAACCTATTGAAACAGCCTTAAGAGAAACTAGAGAGGAATTAGGGCTGAAAGATATTAATATTATCAAAGAATTAGATGTTTTAGTAAAATACAACAATATTATCATTCACAACTTTTTATGTATAATTAATGATATAAGTGAATTGGTTATTAATAAAGAAGAAGTGGAAGAAATATTTTGTGTTCCAGTGGGAAAATTATTAAAAATTAAACCTATTGAAACAATAAGTAAAGTTCATGCTTTAAGAGATGATAATTTTCCATATAATTTAATTAATAAGGGGAAAGAGTACAAATTTAAGGATGGAATGAATAAAGCACTTTTTTATAAATATGATAAATATGTAATTTGGGGAATTACTGGGGAGATATTATACAACTTTCTAGAAACATTAAGAAATAATTAATAAATATAATAATATTAATTTAAGAAATATACAATAAAATTACCATATAAGGAGGAGAAATAGGTGGGGAAAATTCTTATAGTTGATGATGAAAAGGAAATAAGAGATTTAGTTGAAATATATTTAAAAGGTGAAGGGTATGAAACTGTAAAAGCTTGTAATGGAGAGGAAGCATTAGAAACGTTAGAGAGGGATAGTGGTATAGATTTAATTATTTTGGATGTAATGATGCCAAAATTAAATGGTATAGAAGCATGTCTTAAAATAAGAGAAGAAAGAGAATTGCCAATAATTATGTTGTCAGCAAAATCAGAGGATCTTGATAAAATTTTAGGATTAAATATGGGAGCGGATGATTATTTAACAAAGCCTTTCAATCCATTAGAACTTGTGGCTAGGGTAAAATCTCAATTAAGAAGATTTTATAAATTTAATAAAAGTAGCAATGAAAATAACGATAAACGAATCACAATAGATGATTTGGAGATATATTTAGATACTCATGAAGTAAAGTTAGAGGGAAAAGATATAAGATTAACTCCTATTGAATTTGATATATTAGTATTACTTGCAAAAAATAGAGGGAAAGTTTTTTCAATAACTAATATATATGAAAGTGTTTGGAATCAAGAATTTATGGAATCAGATAATACTGTAATGGTTCATATAAGAAAAATAAGAGAAAAAATAGAAGTGGATTCAAGAAATCCAAAATTTATAAAGACAGTGTGGGGAGTTGGATACAAAATTGACAAATAATAGTTTTGTTATTAGGTTAATAAAAAGAATATATAAGCTAAGATTATTCAATCCTATAAGAAAATATGTTAATAAAATTAAGACGAAAGTAGAAAAAAGTATCCGATTTGAATTAATGATTGTTATTGCAATATGCTTTGGTATATCGGCAATTTTTTATGCCTTCTCTTCCGATATGTTGAAAAATTACAAGGAAGTATCTGACTTAAAATATAATTACGATATCATAGAAAATAATGCAAATAATTATTTTAGCAAATTACAGAATAATGAAGGAAATGAAGATACTGAAACAAAAATTAATAAGATAATTATGAATATTAATAATATTGGTGCTAAAGCTTATATATGTACATTAGAAGGAAAGATAATTTACAAAACTAATAATGTTCCCGAAGAAAATGTGGATGTTTTTAATGTGATTTCTAACATGAATAATATTAATGAAGGAGCCAAACAAGGGGGAGAAAAAACAATTATTTTTCCAATAAAAATACAGGAAGAAAGGTATATTTTTGTTTATACTGATTATCCAAAGGTTGAAATAGTGAAGCGTTCTTATATTCAAGGAAATTCATTTTTAGCATTAGCTCTTACAGTAATTGTTTTTATTATTGTGTTTATTAGTATTACTAATAAAAAAATGAAATATTTAGATGAAATTGCAAAAGGATTACATATTATTTCTAATGGAGATTTAGAGTATAGAATAATTGAAGAAGGAAATGATGAAATAAGGAATTTAGCTTTTAATATAAACAATATGGCAGAAGAAGTTAATAATAAAATAATTGCAGAAAGACGAGCAGAAGAAACTAAAAATGAATTAATAACAAATGTATCCCATGATTTAAGAACACCATTAACCTCAATAATGGGATATATTGGACTTGTTAAAGAAGGAAAATATGAAAATGACACTCAAATGATGGAGTATTTAAACATAGCATTTAATAAATCGGAAAAATTAAAATATTTAATTGAAGATTTATTTGAGTACACAAAGGTTAATAATGGTGGAATTAAAATAAACAAAAGAAAGACTAATATAGCAGAATTTATTTCTCAATTAGTTGAAGAATTAATTCCTATATTTACAGATAATGAATTATCTGTAATTAAAAATATAGTTGAAGAAAAAGTATATGTTAATGTAGATGTAGATAAAATGCTTAGAGTATTTGAAAATTTATTATCTAATGCAATAAAGTATTCATATAAACCTGGAAAGATTATAGTAGGAGTATATAGGGAGAAGGATAATGCAATTGTTGCTATAAGGAATAGAGGGAAGCATATTGACAAAGAAAAAGTAGAAAAATTATTTGATAGATTTTATAGAGTGGAAGGATCAAGAAATGAACAAACAGGTGGAACTGGATTAGGTCTAGCTATATGTAAAAGCATTGTAAAGCTACATCATGGTGAAATATGGGCGGAATGTATAGGGGAAAACATAAGCTTTTATGTAAAATTACATAGTATATAGAAAATAAGAACATTTTTAAGAATTATCAATATTTTAATAAGGAGAGTAATTTTATGAGGTAGATTTATGCAAGATAAGAATCCTAAAAGCTTATTTGGTATTGATATTAATGAGTATAGTCAAAATGTAAATTTCACCATTTTAGCAACTAAAATTGATTTCTTGTACTTAAGATCATCAGGATCGGGAAGTGGTAGATTTCGAGTTGATAGGAAATTTTTAGAATTTGCCAATGCATCGAGAAATGTAGGAATACCAGTTGGTGCATATCATTATGGAGTTCCAGGATACGATTTATTAACTGCAGACTCACAATGTGATGATTTTATTGATATTTTACAAAAAGGCTTTGGAAGCAAAGATTATGGAGATTTGTTTCCTGTATTGGATATTGAAACTCCAACTGAAAATTTATTACCTACAGCTACTTTATTGAATTGGATTAATAGGTTTAGAAAAAGATTTGAGAAAAAAACAAGAAGAAGATTGATGCTATATACAGGAAATCATTTTATTGAACTCTATAATAATTTTAAAATGCCTAATGACGGATATCCACTTAAGAACATGCCTCTTTGGATTGCCATGTATACAAGTATTCCAGGAAATCCTCCATATCCCAAAGATCAAGGAGGATGGACAAGATGGAGAATATGGCAGTTTACTGAAAATATAGAAGTTCAAGGGGTGGGAAATCCAGTTGATGGTAATTGGGGACCTAATAATATAGCATTATTAACTCAGCCTAGCATAGTTCAAAAATTAAGAGCGGTTATTGAAGGAAATAAAATAAAAATTACATGGAATAGAGTTGATGATATAGATTTACTTGGGTATAATATATTTGCTAATAATTATTGGATTGGAACAGTAAATGAAAATGATACTGAATTTATAATTAACAAAAATGAATTACCAGTAAGTTTAGACAAAAAAGTTACAATTTCTATTGAAGCGTTTGATCATGATGGTGAAACATCAAAAATTAGAAGTAAAGTTATTATTTAATTTTAATTAAGTATAATGGGACTGTATTTACAGAAATACGGTCCTTTCTTTAAGGGAAAGGGAGATGGATTAATGAAAGAAACTAGAAACATTAGAAAAAATAAAAACATATTTTCTTCAATTTATTTTAAAATTTCTATAGTTTTAGTTATAATTTTTTCTGGAGTTTTAGCATATTCACTTTCAATAAATTCAAAAGTTAACAAATGGGATAATGTTATATATCCAGGAGTTACTATAGAAGATATTGACGTAAGTGGGAAAACAAAAGAAGAGGCTTTAAAAATATTAGAAGATGAATTTTCATCTAAAATAGGTGATAAAGAAATATTAGTTAAGGTAGGATCTGAAGAAAAAAAATATTATTATAATGAATTTTCACCTTCTTATGATGTTGAAAAAGCCGTAGAGGATGCATATCTTTATGGAAAAAGCAGTAATCTATTAAAAAAAAATAAAATCATCAGTGGAAAAGAGAAAATAAATGTTTCTTTAGATTTTACATATGATGAAAATAAATTTCAAGAATTTGAAGAGAGATTAATTGCAGATTTTAATATATCTCCTAAAGATGCAAGTATAACTATTAATAATGGAAATATTAAAATAGTAGATGATGTTGTAGGTTATGAATTAAATAGTGAAAATCTTAAGGAAGACCTAAAGGGTGTACTTAATGGTAAATTAGATGAAAAAAGTCAAATTACCTTAAATTTAGAAGAAAAGAAAGCAGCAATTACAACTGAAGAATTAAAAAAGATAAAAAATAAACCAATGTCAACTTTTCAGACAAGTTTTCAATCTTCTGGAGAAGACAGAAGTTATAATGTTGCCTTGGCTACCTCTCTAGTAAATGGTACATTATTAATGCCAGGTGAAACTTTTAGTTATAGTGCTGTTTCACAAAAAGGACGAGGAAAATATAAAGATGCAGCTGTATACATAAATAATAAAGTAGAGCAAGCAGAAGCTGGAGGAATTTGCCAAGTATCAACAACTTTATATAGAGCTGTAATGAAAGCTAACATAAGGTCAGTAGAAAGACTTAATCATTCTCTTCCTGTAGGGTATGCAGAAAAAGGATTGGATGCAACTGTTGCTTGGGGAAGTATAGATTATAAATTTAAGAATACTTATGATTTCCCAATTTACATTGAAGGAATTACACAAAATAAAAATGTTATTTTTAATATATATGGTGATCCTGATGCTTTAGGTAATAAAACATATAATATGGAAAGTGAGATTATAGAAACAATTCCTGGAGAAATAGTGTATAAGGAAGATCCTACATTGGAAGTTGGAGTAGAAGAAGTTGAAAGTGAAGGACAAGCAGGATATAAGGTTAAATCATATCAAATTACCTATGAGAATGGGATTGAAGTAAAAAGAGAAGAAGTTGCAACAGATAAGTATGCATCTCAACCTACTGTAATTAGAAAAGGAAGTAAGTTAAATTAAAATATTTTGACTAAACACATAATAGTGTAGTATTATTTTTAATGATATACTAATTCCAATATATTGGAGGTTATTATTTTGAATTTTAATATAGTCTTATATCAGCCTGAGATTCCGCAAAATACAGGCAATATAGCTCGAACATGCGTTTTGACAGACTGTAAATTACATTTAATTAAACCTTTAGGGTTTGAGCTAGATGAAAAACACCTAAGAAGAGCAGGTTTAGATTATTGGGAATTTTTACAGCTTGAGGTTCATGAAAGTTATGATGACTTTTTAGAAAAATACGGACAAAATAAAATATATCTTGCTTCAACACATGGGAATAATTATTATGATGAAACATCCTTTAAAAAAGGTGATTTTATTATGTTTGGAAGAGAATCTTCTGGAGTACCTAAAGAGGTACATGAAAAATGTGAAAATATTAGAGTACCTATGATAAAAAGTAGTACTAGAAGTTTAAATTTATCCAATACTGTTGCAATAATAGCATATGAAGGATTAAGACAAATTGGATTTCCTAATATGAAATAGAGGGGAATGAAATAATGGAAAAAATTAAAATTATAACGGATAGTTCAGCAGATTTACCAAAAGAAATATTTGAAAAATTACAAATAGAGGTATTGCCTTTATTGATTAATTTTGGTGAAGAAAGTTATTTAGATGGTGTTGAAATAACTTTAGATGAATTATTTAGAAAGATAGATGAAGGCGATACTTTCCCTAATACTTCTCAAGTAACACCTATTAGGTTTCAAGAAACCTACGAAAAATATTTAAAAGAAGGATATAAAATAATATCAATTCATATATCATCAGGAATGAGTGGGACCTACCAGTCTGCTTGTTTAGCAAAAAATAATATAGGTAGTGATGATATTTATGTAATTGATTCCCAAAGTGTAACATCTGGATTAGCATTACTTGTATATAGAGCTGCTATTTTAAGAGATATGGGAAAAGACATAAAAGAAATTGTTAATGAATTAGAAGAAAAGAAAAGCAAAATAAGATCTTCTCTTTCTTTTGATTCTCTTGATAATTTGGTGAGAGGTGGAAGAATACCTAAAACTGTTGGAGTGGTAACAGGTATGCTTGGCATTAAGCTTATTTTAGAGGTTAAAGATGGTTTGATGTCAGTAAAAGATAAGGTTAGAGGTGGTAAAAAAGCTTCTAAGAGAATAATTAATGATATAGAAAAGTATGGTTGTGAAAAGGGTATGCCTGTTATGTTGATAAATGTAAATATGGATGAAGTTAACAAGCCTGTTAGTGATTATTTAATAGAGAATAATATTGAATTTATCAATACTAAGGTGGGATGTACTGTTGGTATTCATTCTGGTAATTATGCAACAGGAGTATTTTTCTTTGAAAAAGACGATATGTAGTAAAGGAATGTGCAAAATGATTTTTTCATTTTGCACATTTTTATATTTTGATTATTTATAATAAATATATATCTATAAAGTTAACTTATAAAAACAAAAAATGAATAAGATTATTTTTTTAGTGTAAAATAAAAAAGTATTGTAGTATTAAAGAAAAATAAAATAAAAAAAATCGTATAAAGGCTTTAAAAATTTAATAAACTGATTTATAATAATACATGTGGGACGTTTCTAAAAAATGCGGGACACAATTTGCCCAAAGGAGTGTTAGAGTTGCAGGAAATATTAAAATTAGAAATGAAAATAGTTCCTGAACTTGTAGAAGTACTTGAAAAAAGATACAATATATTAAGAACTATTTACTATAAACAACCTATTGGAAGACGAATTTTGGCAAATGATTTAGGTCTTGGAGAAAGAATAGTTCGAACAGAAATTAATTTTCTAAAATCTCAAGGACTTATTGAGATTAATGCACCAGGAATGACTGTAACAGAAAGTGGTGAAGTAATAGTAAATAAGTTAAAGAATTTCATTCATGAAATTAAAGGATTATCAGAAATTGAGGAACAAATAAAGACTTTATTAAATTTAGAAAAGGTAATAATTGTTCCGGGTGATTCTGATGAGAATCCAACAGTGCTTAAAGATATTGGTAAAGCTTGTTCTAATTATCTAAAAGATATTATTAAGGATAATTATATAATAGCTTTAACTGGAGGTAGCACTTTAAAAGAAGTTGTTGAGGCTTTCCCAAATAGCAATAATTTTCAAAACATTTTAGTTGTTCCAGCTAGAGGTGGTATGGGTAGAAAAGTGGAAACTCAAGCTAATACTTTAGCAGCATCTTTTGCAAAGAAATTAAAAGGAACTTATAAAATGCTTCATATTCCAGAAAATCTATCTTTGGAAGTATTAGATACTTTACTAAAAGAAAAGGAAATCAAAGAAATAATAGATTATATTCGAAATGCAGATATCCTTATTTATGGAATAGGAAATGCAATTGAAATGGCAGAAAAAAGGGGAGCTGAAAAAGAAGAAATAGACAGACTTGAAGAACTTGGAGCTGTTGGAGAAGCTTTTGGATGTTATTTTGATAAAAATTCAAAAGTGGTATCACAGACTACTGCTATAGGTATAAATATTAATGAAGCAAGAAAAATTAATAAGCATATTGCAGTAGCAGGAGGGAAAAATAAAGTACAGTCAGTTATTTCTACTCAACTTAATAATAAAAATGGCATTCTAGTTACAGATGAAGGTATAGGAAGAGAAATCATCAAGATATTTCAGAATGCTGAATAATAATGTTATAAAAATATTTTTTATAAATAATTTTGTTTTTTAGGAGGAATTTTTAATGTCAAATGTTAAAGTAGCAATTAATGGTTTTGGACGTATTGGACGTCTTGCATTCAGACAAATGTTCGGAGCAGAAGGATATGATGTTGTTGCAATCAACGACTTAACAGATCCTAAGATGTTAGCTCACTTATTAAAATATGATTCATCTCAAGGTAGATATGATGGAACAGTTGAAGCTAAAGAAAATTCAATAGTAGTTAACGGAAAAGAAATAAAGATCTATGCAGAAGCAGATGCTTCTAAACTTCCTTGGGGAGAAATTGGAGTAGATGTAGTACTTGAATGTACAGGATTCTATGTATCAAAAGCTAAATCACAAGCTCATATAGATGCAGGTGCTAAGAAAGTAGTTATTTCAGCTCCAGCTGGTAACGACCTTCCAACAGTTGTATTTAACGTAAACCAAGATGTATTAACTGCTGATGATAAGATAATATCTGCTGCATCTTGTACAACTAACTGCTTAGCTCCTATGGCTGATGCATTAAACAAGTTTGCACCAATTCAAAGTGGTATAATGTCGACTATCCATGCTTATACAGGAGATCAAATGGTATTAGATGGACCACACAGAAAAGGAGATTTCAGACGTGCTAGAGCTGCAGCTGTTAACATAGTTCCAAACTCTACTGGTGCTGCAAAAGCTATCGGATTAGTTATTCCAGAATTAAACGGAAAATTAATCGGTTCTGCACAAAGAGTTCCAGTTCCAACTGGTTCAACTACAATTTTAGTAGCAGTTGTTAAAGGAAAAGATATTACAGTTGAAGGTGTAAATGCTGCAATGAAAGCTGCTTCAAATGAATCTTTCGGATACACTGAAGAAGAATTAGTTTCTTCAGATATCGTAGGAATTAAGTATGGATCATTATTTGATGCAACTCAAACTATGGTAGCTAAAATTGGAGAAGATTTATATCAAGTTCAAGTTGTTTCTTGGTATGACAACGAAAATTCATACACTAGCCAAATGGTAAGAACAATTAAGTACTTCGCTAACTTAAAATAATTTTATATTATAATTTAAGCGATAGGTAAGTTAAAAAATAAGTCTGGTTTTGTAGTAGATGGCTATAAAGCCAGACTATTTTAAAATATAAAATAATATTATGAGGTGAAAAGAATGAGCTTTAATAAGAAGACTATTGAAGATATTCAAGTTAAAGGTAAAAGAGTATTAGTTAGATGTGATTTTAATGTTCCTTTAAAAGATGGAGTTATAACAGATGAAAACAGATTAAATGGTGCATTACCAACAATAAAATATTTAGTAAAGAATGGAGCTAAGGTTATTTTATGCTCACATTTAGGAAAGGATGCTTCTAAATCATTAGCACCAGTTGCTGCAAGATTAACTGAAATGCTTGGTCAAGAAGTTAAATTCCCAAGAGATGAAGAAGTAGTTGGACCAAACGCAAAAGCTGCTGTAGCTGATATGAAAGATGGAGATGTTATCTTATTAGAAAACACTAGATGCAGAAAGGAAGAAACAAAAAATGTTCCTGAATTCTCAAAAGAATTAGCTTCTTTAGCTGATATTTTTGTTAATGATGCATTTGGTACTGCTCATAGAGCACATTGCTCAACAGTTGGTGTTACAGATTATTTAGATACAGCTGTATGTGGATATTTAATACAAAAAGAATTAAAATTCTTAGGAGAAGCTGTTAATTCACCTGTTAGACCATTTGTTGCTATTTTAGGTGGAGCAAAGGTTTCTGATAAAATTGCTGTTATCAATAATTTATTAGAAAAAGTTGATACAATAATTATTGGTGGAGGAATGGCATATACATTCTTAAAAGCTCAAGGATATGATATTGGAACTTCTTTAGTTGAAGAAGATAGATTAGAATACGCTAAAGAAATGATAGCAAAAGCAGAAGCTAAAGGTGTTAAATTCTTATTACCAGTTGATCATAGAGTAGCTACAGAATTTAAGGATGTTGAAGCAGTAGTAACTGAAGATCAAAACATTCCTGCAGGAAATATGGGATTAGATATTGGACCAAAAACAGAAAAATTATATGCAGATGCAATTAAAGATGCTAAGACAGTAATTTGGAATGGACCAATGGGTGTATTTGAATTTGAAAACTTTAATAAAGGAACTGTTGCAGTAGCAAAAGCTATGGCAGAAGCAGATGCAACAACTGTTATTGGTGGAGGAGATTCAGCAGCAGCAGTTAATATATTAGGATTTGGTGATAAGATGACTCACATTTCAACAGGTGGTGGAGCATCATTAGAATTCTTAGAAGGAAAAGAACTTCCAGGAATCGCTGCATTAAATGATAAATAATTTTAAATAATATTGAGGTGAATTATTATGACAAGAAAAGCTGTTATCGCTGGAAACTGGAAGATGCATTATACTCCAGAAGAAGCTGTAAAAGTAATAAATGAATTAAAACCATTAGTAAAGGATGCTACTTGTGAAGTAGTTATCTTTCCAACTTTTGTTTGCTTAGATGCTGCTTTAAAGGCTGCAAAAGGATCAAATGTTAAAATTGGAGCTCAAAATATGCATTTTGAAGAAAAAGGTGCATTTACAGGAGAAGTTGCTCCAGGAATGCTTGAAGCAATGGGTGTTGAATATGTTATTCTAGGACACAGTGAAAGAAGACAATATTTTAATGAAACAGATGAAGCTTTAAATAAGAAAGTTAAAGCAGCATTTGCACATAATTTAGTACCAGTTCTTTGTTGTGGTGAATCGCTAGAAGAAAGAGAAAATGGAACTACTAATGAAATAGTTGGAGCACAAATAAAAGCAGATTTAGAAGGATTATCTAAAGAATTAGCTGAAAAAGTAATTATTGCTTACGAACCAATTTGGGCAATTGGAACTGGTAAAACTGCTACTAATGAACAAGCTAATGAAACAATATCTGCTATAAGAGCTGTTGTAGCTGAAATGTTTGGTAAAGAAGTTGCTGACAAAGTAAGAATTCAATATGGTGGATCTGTTAAGCCAAACACAATAAAGGATCAAATGGCTATGTCTGACATAGATGGTGCTTTAGTTGGTGGAGCAAGCTTAATTGCAGATGATTTTTCTAAAATAGTAAACTATTAATTTGATGATAAATAAAAAGGTATGTGCAAAATATTTGTTATTTTGCATATACCTTTTTTATTATATGAGAATAAAAAAATGGATAAAAATAGGAAATTTAGTATAAAAAATCGAATTACTTGACTTGCTAGATTATTATGATATAATTAACAAATAAATGTTAAATGGGATAGGGGAATGATAACGTTTCAATAAGATACGAGGGGAGCTCATTATGGAATTTAACAGAAAAAGCTACATAAAAACTGTTTCAATAGCATTGGTATGTGCTACTGTAATGCTTACTATAAATAATATAAAAATCACAAAAGCAGATACAAGTGCTAAATCGACTCAAGGAGTTGTTTTAAAAACAGCAGAAGTAAAAGTTGATAAAGTTATAGTGTCACCTACTGAAGATCCAAAAACTAATACTTCTTCAAACAATTTAAGTAGGGGTAATTCTACAGCAAGTAATTTAATTAGTTACGCATATAAATTTATAGGAACCCCATATGTATTTGGAGCTACAGGACCAAATGCTTTTGATTGTTCTGGATTTACATCTTATGTATTTTCACATTATGGAAAATCATTACCAAGAACATCTCAATCGCAGTATTATTCAGGAACGCATATTTCAAAAAATCAACTTATTCCAGGTGATTTAGTTTTCTTTAATACATATACTAAGTTAGGTCACGTAGGAATTTACATAGGCGGTGGAGATTTTATTCATGCAAGTTCAAGTAGAGGTGTTACTATAAGTTCATTAAGTGATGGATATTATAGTGCAAGATATGCAGGAGCAGTAAGAAAATAATATATTAAAAAACTTTGTCTTTTAAAGAGGCAAAGTTTTTTTTTATTTTTTAGTTACATAATGAATTATGTTTATCTAATCTTAATATATATCATTGAATGATAAATTAAGGAGTGGGATTATGAAATATACAAGATACGATTATGGAAAGAAAAAAAAGGATGGTACAGCAATTTATGTTATTGTTGTAATAATACTTAGTGTATTACTTGGTGTAACTGTATTTAAAGTTTTTACTGGTTATAGCTTATTTCAAAACTTTTTTAAAATAGAAAATAGCAATAATAAGGTTAATGAAGATCAAGTTACCACAGAATACAGTATTTCAGTAATTCAATGTGGAGTATATGGGAAAAAAGAAAATGCAGATGTTGCATTAGCTCAAATCCCCAAAGCATACCAATCTTTTATATATGAAGAAGGAGATAAATATAAAATAATAGCAGGAATATATTTAGATAATGATTTAGAAAAGGAAAAATCTGAATTATCAAGTTTAAATATTAATAATTTTAAGTCAACTTATAATCTAACTATAGATGGTATAGATGGTAAAGTTGAATGGGAATTAATAAAAGGATACATTCAAATTATTAATAAACTTGCAGATGAGAATGTAAAAAGTATAAATACTAATGAATTTAAATTGTGGACAAATGAAATAATTAATAAAAGTGAAAATAGTAATGAAAAGGTAAAATTATTAGGAGAACACATAAATAATCTACCAGAAGAATATGAAAGGGAACATGGTAAGGAGAGTCTTAAATTTCTTTATGGAATAATAGAAGAATATAGAAAATAATTCTTAAGAATTAATTAAAATAATATACAAATGAGGAAACATACTTGTTTAAAGCTATATTAAATGATAAACTATATAAGGATTAATAAAAAATTAACAATGCTAAATGTATAAAAATAAATAAATTGGAAATACTATATTAAAGTTAACCAGGAAGTGATTATTTGAAAGTAATTTTAGCTTCAGCTTCTGAAAGAAGACAGGAATTGTTAAAAAGATTAATTGGTAGTTTTACCATTGAAGTAAGTTTATTTGATGAAAATATAGTTGAATTTCAAGGTGATGTATCAAAATATGTTCAAGATATAGCATTAGGTAAAGCACAGGATGTAGCAAAAAAAAATGATAATGCTATAATAATTGCAGCAGATACTGTAGTTGCATTGGATAATGAAGTTATAGGAAAGCCTAAAGATAAAAAGGATGCTGCCAGAATTTTAAAAAGATTAAGTGGCAACACTCATGGAGTTTATACAGGAGTAGTGGTTATTAACACACGTACAGGGAAAATATTAAAAGAAGCTGTATATACTTCTGTTAAATTTTCGAAATTAGATGAAGATGATATTAATGATTACATAGAAAGCAATGAACCCATGGATAAAGCAGGAGCATATGGTATTCAAGGCATTGGAGGAACATTTGTAGAAGGTATAAATGGATGCTATTATAATGTAGTTGGTTTTCCTTTAAATAAAGTAAAAGGTATGTTAAAGGAGATAATATAATATTGGGGATGGAATCTAAAATTAAGGAGTTTAATAATGCATGAAAATATCAATATTTTAGATTTTCCTTCTGAAGAAAGACCTATAGAAAAATTGCTGCTTTTTGGACCTGAAAGTCTAAACAATACAGAATTATTAGCAATTATACTTGGAAAAGGCACTAAAGGAGATAATGCTATTTCCTTAAGTGAAAAGATAATAAGTAAGTTAGGTGGAATAAATAATATTATAGATGTAAACTATAATGATGTAACTTCTATAAAAGGAGTAAAAAGAGTAAAAGCATCTCAAATTATAGCATTAGGTGAATTATTTAAAAGATTTAATGCCCTAAGAGCTAATATTCAAAAATATAAAATACAAAGTCCAATAGATGTATCTAAATTATTAATGGCAGAAATGAGTTCTTTAAATCAAGAAATCCTTAAATTATTAGTATTAAATAGCAAATCACAGATAATTAAGGTTAGGGATGTATTTAAAGGCACGTTGAATACCTCAATAGTTCATCCACGAGAAATATTTAAAGAAGCAATTAAACATAGTGGTGCTTCAATAATTATTTGTCATAATCATCCTTCAGGCGATCCAACACCAAGTCAGGATGATATAAATATTACCAGAAGAATAAAGGAAAGTGGAAAAATAATTGGCATTGAATTAATTGATCACATTATAATTGGAGAGAATAAATATATAAGTTTAAAAGAACAGGGAATTATATAATCGAAAGGGGAAAACGTAAATGGGATTATTTGGAACAAATAGAGATATGGGAATAGATTTAGGTACTGCTAATACTCTTGTTTTTGTAAAAGGAAAAGGAATTGTACTTAGGGAACCTTCAGTTGTTGCAATAAATAATGTAACTAAAAAGCCTTTAGCAGTAGGTTCAGAAGCAAAATTAATGATAGGAAGAACACCAGGAAATATTGTAGCAATTAGACCATTAAAAGATGGTGTTATTGCTGATTTTGATGTGGCACATACAATGATTAAATCTCTTATAGAAAAAGGAACAAGTAAGAGTTCATTTAAAAGTCCTAGGATTATTGTTTGTTATCCATCAGGAGTTACTGAAGTAGAAAAAAGAGCTATTGAAGAAGCAACAAAGCTTGCTGGAGCAAAAGATGTTGTTCTAATGGAAGAGCCAATGGCCGCTGCAATAGGAGCAGGACTTCCAGTAAGTGAACCAACAGGAAGCATGATTGTAGATATTGGTGGTGGTACTACAGAAGTAGCTATTATTTCACTTGGAGGAATAGTAACAAGCAAATCCTTAAGAATAGCTGGTGATGAATTAGATCAGGCAATTATTGCATATATAAAAAGAGAGTATAATTTAATGATTGGCGAAAGAACAGCTGAACAAATAAAAATGCAAATTGGATCAGCATATAAAGTTGAACAAGAAGAAAGTATGGAAATTAAAGGTAGGGACTTAGTAACAGGTCTTCCTAAGATAATAGAAGTTTCTGAAGTTCAAATTAGGGAAGCATTAAGAGAACCTATATTTTCAATAATTGAAGCAATTAAGACAACATTAGAAAAAACACCACCAGAATTAGCAGCAGATATAATGGATAAAGGAATAATGCTAGCAGGGGGCGGAGCATTATTAAAAGGATTAGATATATTAATTACAAGAGAAACCAATATGCCTGTACATATTGCTGAAGCACCATTAGATTGTGTTGTTCTAGGAGCTGGAAAAGCTCTTGAAGATTTTGATAAGATTAGTAGAAACGAGAGAGAATAGCATATGAAGCTTCTAAAGAATAAGCTGGCAGTTACTATTATAGTACTGTCAGTTACATTTTTAGGATTAATAATTTATTCAGCAAGTAGAGATGTAAAGGGCCTTGAAGGCGGTGCAGGAAGTGCTTTAAGCCCTATACAAAAAATTACATATGGAATTAATAGAGGTGTTAAGGATTTTGTAGATTTCTTTTTGAATTTCTCAGATGTAAAGGCAGAAAATAAGGAATTAGTAAAAGAAAATGAAAAGCTAAAAGATGAGCTAGCAGAAAATTCGGATTTGGAAGAAGAAAACGAGAGACTTAAAGATTTATTAGATTTTAAGGAATCCAGAGATGAATACAATTATATTGCAACAAATATCATTGGTACTAAAGGAAGCATTTTAGAGGGATTAATTATTGATAAAGGAAAAGATGATGGTATTGAAAAAAATATGATTGTAATTGGATCAAAAGGTTTAGTTGGGAAAGTAACAAGTGTAGCTAATAATTGGGCAATTATTGAAACTATTGTTAATGAGAATATATCCGTAAGTGTAATGTTAGAGGAAACAAGAGAAAATAGCGGAATATTAGAAGGATATACAAATGAAAAAAATGAAAAGCTAGCAAAAATATCTTATCTTCCAATGAATTCAGAAGTTAAAGAAGGAGATGTAGTTTTAACATCTGGATATGGTGAAATTTATCCAAAAGAAATTAGAATAGGAGAAGTTATTAAAGTAGAAGAAGATAAGGTGAAAGTAATGAAAAGTGCAATAGTAAAGCCTTATGTTGATTTTGATAAATTAGAAGAACTGTTAGTAGTAGCACCAAAAGATACACGAGTTATTAATTACAAATAAGAGGTGGATTATGAAAAGAATAATACTAATTTTAATATGTATTGCATTATTAATACTTGATAATACTTTTGCACCTTTTATTGCTATTTATGGTTATTATCCTAGCTTTCTATTAGTTTTCGCCACTAGTTATTCTATAATAAAAGGGAAAAAAGAAGGATTAATTATTGGTGTTATTAGTGGATTGTTGCAAGATATTTTTTTCTTTCAAGGATTTGGAGTTAACGCATTAGTAAATATGTGGATTTGTTATGTTGTTGGAATAATAGGGGAAGGAATATGGAAAGATAAAAGATTAATACCCATTGTATCAATTTTTCTATCAACTATAGCAAAGTTTCTTATTACTTATTTAATTATGTATTTATATAAAATAGATGTAGATTTAATTAAGGGAGTATATGTAGCAATATATAATTCGATCTTAACGTTAATTACTTACAAATTAGTTTATAAATTCTACAATGAGGATGGAAAAGAATTTTCATGGAGGGTTAAATATTAATGATTGTTAATAAACCAAAAAAGAAAAAGAAAATATCCAGATATACAATTTTGTTAATTATAATGACAATTGTATTTTCAATAATTACCATTAAATTAGTATACATTCAAATATATAAACATGATGATTATCAAGATAAAGCTAATACTACCTCTACTAGATTTGTATCAGAAAAAGCTCCAAGAGGTAAAATTATAGATCAAAATGGAAATATATTAGCAACTAATACACAAACTTTTGCATTGACATATACTTCAACAAATGAATCTAAAGATGCATTTTATACTACAGTGGATAGTATTATAGATATACTAAATAGTAATGGGGAAAAAATTCAAGATGATTTGAAACTAAAATTAAATGAAAATAATGAATGGTATATTAGTTATGAAAATACCGATGCTGACCTTGTAAGAGCAGAGGATATTAGATTTAAAAGAGATAGAGGGTTAAATGAACAAGTAGAGAAGGATTTGAAACTTAACACTGAAGAACGAGATTTAACAGAAAAAGAAATCGAAAAAGTAAATGATGAATTATATAATATATCTCCAGAAGATGTATTTTATTATTTGGTAAAAAGTTATAGCTTAATAGATTTAGTAGATCCTGATCCATCAGATGAACAAAAAAAGATATATAATAAGATGACAGGTAAAGAAATAACAGAGATATTATTAGATAAGGGTTATTCATATAGTCAATTAAGAAATTATATTCTTATAAAAGATAAAATTAAAATGAAAAGTTTTCAAGGATACAAGTCAGTAACTATAACAAGTAATTTAAAATGGGATACAGCTTCAATTATTCTACAAAGACAAAATGATTTACCAGGAATAGATGTATCATTAGAACCAACAAGAAGTTATCCTTATGGAACTTTAGCTTCATCAGTTGTTGGATATTTGTCATCTATAAATACTGCAAATGAAGAAAAGTATGAACTAAAAGGATATGATGTTTCTTCAGATCTAATAGGTGTTTCTGGAATTGAGTCTGCATTTGAGGAACAATTAAAAGGAGTAACTGGGGGAACAACTGTAAAAGTTAATTCAAAAGGACAAGTTACAGAAGAATTATTTAAACTTGAAGCTTATCCAGGAAATGATGTACATTTATCTATTGATAAAAATTTGCAATATGTAGCTGAGACTGCAATGCAAGATACAATGAATAGAATTTCTAGTGAAGAAGGAGGAAAATATTCATCTGCCAATAGAGGAGCATGTGTTGCTGTAGAGGCTAAAACAGGAAGGATATTAGCTTTAGTATCTCTTCCAAATTATGATCCTAATGTATTTGTATTGCCAGGATTATTATCTGATGAAGAAATGAAAGCTTATTTCAGTCCAGACTTAGAAGCTTTTGGTGAAAAATATATAAAAGAAAAAGGCTTAACAGGAATTAAAACAGTAGATGATTTATTTCCAAAAGATAGCAATGGGATTAGACAAGATATGTATGACTTATATCCTAGATCTTTTTATAATTATGCTACGCAAGGTCTAATTCCGCCTGGATCAACTTTTAAGCCGATGACAGGAATTGCTGGTCTTGAAAGTGGCGTAATAACACCAGAAGAAAGAGTTGCTGATTTAGGTAAATATGATGTTCATCCAGAAGTATTTGGTGGTGATTTTGCACCAGAGTGTTTAGCTTATACTAATTATGGTGGTAGTCATGGTAGCGTTAATATTGAAAGTGCATTGGCTGTATCATGTAACTATTATTTCTACGAAATTGGATATAGACTTTATATGCAAGGGCTAGCAAATGGCAGTAAAATTGATGGCTTAAATGGAATTGCAAAATATGCTTGGAGATTTGGACTTGGAGTAGATCCAAATGGAAAGCAAAATCCAAGTACAGGAATTGAAATTACAGAAAATTTTGGTCAAGTCTATAATTTCCAATCCTATAGAAATATTTTTATAGCAAATGCGAAATTTGCAATTAGAGATGGAGTTGAATCAGGTTCTTTTAGAGGAGAAAATTTTATTCCTTTTGATTATTCTGATAGGGAAGATGATTCTGAAGCATTAAAAGAGGCTAAGACAAGTTTAAAATCAAAAATAACTGAAAGGTTAAAGCAATTTGGTGAAAATGGTGCTTCAACAAATGCTGATGAATTTGCTAAAATACTTCGTGAGGATATAGAAAAAATAATGAATCTTTCTGATAAATATAAAGAAAATGTAGCTGTCTATGAAAGTAATGGAGGAACCTTTGATATTTCAAAACAAGCAACATATGTATCAATAGCTATTGCACAATATGTTATACATGATGCAGGAACACAAATTATCTCACCAGGAGAAGAAATTTTTGCTTCAATAGGTCAAGGTATGAATAACTTTACACCATTACAATTAGCTCAATACGTATCAACTATTGTTAACCGTGGTACAAGATACAAATTACATTTAGTAGATAAAGTTACAAATCCGGATGGAGAAGTAATAAAAGAATATGGACCTGAAATTCTAGATCAAATTCAATTAAAAGACTCTACTGTAAATGCAATAATTGAAGGTATGAGTAAGGTTAATGAAGATGAAACAGGTACAGCAGCAGCCACATTTATGAATTTCCCAATTAAAACAGGTGGTAAAACAGGTACAGCAGATTTTAGAGAAGATCAAACAGATTATGGTAGAGCACCTTATGCTACTTACGTTAGTTTTGCACCTTTAGAGGATCCTGAAATAGTTTTTGTAGGAGTTGTTTATGATGGAGGTCATGGTGGAAGTGTAGCTCCAGTGGCTAAAGCAATATATGAACAATATTTTAAGAATAGAATATTAGAAAGTAATCCCAATTATCAATTTAGTGAGATTTTATCAGGGATTCCTTCTGATAATAAGCAATCTAAATAAAAAAAAGGCTCTATAGATTTTAATACTTTGTTAATAAAGTCTATAGAGCCTTAATACAGTTAAATTTTCGTTTTCAAAATATTAAAATTAATGATATAATTGTAAGTAAAAGGTCTTATTATTAAGAAAAATGGCAATAATGAGTTGGTGGAGGTAACCAATGAGTAACAAGGGGATAGTAATAAAAGGAAATAAAGAGGGTTTAAATATACTAATTGATATAGATAAATTTAGTGGATTTGAACAAATGTTAGGGGAATTAGTTGAAAAACTATCAAAAGGTAAAAAGTTTTACAATAACTCTACTATTTGCGTCACTGCAAAGCTTTCATACTTTTCAGAGGAAGAAGTAAAGAAATTAAAAGAAATATTATTTGAAGAAATACTTGTTAAAGAAATAATATTTCAAGATGTTGACGAAAAAGAAGTTGAAGAGACTAAAGAAGGTCTAAAGACATTTAGTGGAGTTTATGAAGGAAGAACAAAATTTATTAGAAAAGCAGTAAGGGGTGGTCAAAGTATTAGTTTTTCTGGTAATATTGTTATTATTGGGGATGTTAATAATGGTGCCGAAGTCCATGCAGGTGGAAACATAATAGTACTTGGAAGTATAAAAGGAAATGTATTCGCAGGAGAAGGAGGAAATAGAAATGCAATAATAGCTGCATTTTCCCTTCAACCAGAAATTCTAAAAATTGGAGATATAATAACTATATCTCCTGATTCTGAGAAACCGATTTATCCTGAAGTGGCAAAGGTAAAAGACAATGTTATCATTGTAGAGCCATATTTAAATAATAAATATATATAAAATTTATGGAGGTATTATAAATGGGAGAATCTATAGTAATTACATCAGGTAAAGGTGGCGTTGGAAAAACAACAACAACAGCTAATATAGGAACTGCCCTTGCAGCATTAGGTAAAAAAGTAGTAGTAATAGATGGAGATACTGGACTTAGAAACTTAGATGTATTAATGGGTTTAGAGAATAGGATAGTATATACAATATTTGATGTAGTAGAAGGAAGATGTAGATTAAAGCAAGCATTAATTAAAGATAAAAGGTTTCCATCACTTTGTTTGCTACCAACTGCACAAACTAAAGATAAAGATGATTTAAGTGCTCAAGATATGTTGAAGGTTGTTCAAGAATTGAAAAATGAATATGATTATGTACTTATTGATTGTCCTGCTGGTATTGAGCAAGGTTTTGAAAATTCAGTAGCTGGAGCTGATAGAGCTTTAGTTGTAGTTAATCCTGAAATTACTTCTGTTAGGGATGCTGATAGAGTAATAGGAAAGTTAGATGCTAAAGGATTAGATGATCATGGTGTAATAGTAAATAGATTAAATTATGATATGACTAAAAAGGGAGATATGCTTGATGTAAGTGACATAATAGAAACATTGTCAGTTAAATTAATGGGAGTTGTACCTGATGATAAGCAAGTAACAGTTTGTACAAATAAAGGTGAACCAATTGTTCTTGAAGAAGGTGCATATGCTGGACAAGCATTTAGAAATATTGCAAAAAGAATTATTGGAGAAGAAGTTCCATTAATGGATTTAAACATTGGGTCAAATGGATTTTTAGGATCACTTAAGAAATTATTTAGTCGTAAATAAGGAGGGGATATTATGGGATTTTTCGGATTTAGCACAAAACAAAAGCCTAAGGATGTTGCTAAAGATAGATTAAGATTAATACTTATTCATGATAGGGGAGATATTCCAGCTGAAACTGTTGAAAAAATAAGAGAAGAGATATTGGAAGTTTTATCCAAATATATTGAAATTCAATCAGAAGATGTGGAAATAGCAGTAACTAAAAGTGATATGATTGAAGGAGATGTTTCATCTTCGCTTTCATGTAATATACCTATAAAGGGAGTAAGAGGCAGATAATACAATTTATATTGTAAAAATCCTTTGAGCTAAAGGGTGTTTCAAATGAAATAATCATTTTGAAACACCCTTTTATTAAGAATTTCTTATAATTATCTAGAATTAATATATATAGTAGAGAAAAATATAATAATATTATATAATTATCTACGGAGGTGTAACTTTCAGTGATAAGAAGCAATGGTTTTTCAAATAAAAATAGATTAGATTTTAGACTTATTCGTGAAATTGATAAAGGTCTATTATTTTCAATGATAGCATTAATTATATATGGAATAATAAATATTTATATTGTGACTAAGGGTGGAGTTTTTGATACTGTAGGACCATTTTATTTTGCTAAAAAGCAAATAATATCTCTTGGTGTAGCGTTAGTTTTACTATTTCTATTTGTTTCTGCTGATTATAGAGCTTTGTATAGGTATGCTCCAATAATATATTGGATAAGTGTTATAATGCTTATTATGGTTTGGATTCCTGGGCTTGGGAAAACTGTTAATGGGGCAAGAGGATGGGTTGATTTGGGAATAACAACCTTTCAGCCAGCAGAAATTGCAAAGTTTGGGATAATATTAATGGTAGCAAAGCTAATTGAAGAAATGGAGGGAGATATTAATACATTTAAGAATCTTTTTAAAATTGCAATATATGTTTTAATCCCTGTTTTTTTGATTTTAATTCAAAAAGATATGGGTATGACAATGGTTTGTTTTTTCATTGTATTAGGTATGTTATATATAGGTGGGTTAGATAGAAGGATAATTGGTGGAGGATTTTTAATTCTTTTTGTAGCAATTGTTGTTCTTTGGAATTCTGGGTTAATTCTATATCATCAAAAAGCAAGAATTGTAGCCTTTATGAATCCAGAAACAGATGATTCAGATCAAGGATATCAACTAAACCAATCATTAATAGGGATTGGCGCTGGAGGCTTAAGTGGTGTAAAAACAAATTTTGATCCTGAAACATCACCTGGATATGCAGCTACTCATGTTCCAGAAATACAAACAGACTTTATATTTGCAGGTTTATCTGAACAATGGGGATTAATTGGAGCAATGTTTTTATTACTTTTATATGGAATATTAATTACAAAAATGGTCAATATTGCACGAAATGCAAGAGATAAGTTTGGATCAATTATGTGTGTGGGAATTGTTTCATACTTTCTGTTTGCTATAACACAAAACATAGGAATGACAATTGGACTATTACCTATTACAGGAATAACATTACCTTTAATTAGTTATGGTGGAACATCTTTAGTAACTACTACTATTAGTGTTGCAGCTGTGTTGAGTGTTGGAATGAGAAAGAGAAAAATTCATTTTTAAAATTTAGCAAGTCTTAATAACAAGGTGGAATGATATACTTTTTTATCATTTCACTTTTTTTATTTACCATAAAATAAATAGATACATATTTAATAAGGGGAAAAAATATAATTAAATGTAAATAAAATTATTGGAGGGAAATATGGGGGATTACAAGAGTCAGTATGAAAAATATTATAGTAATATAAAGACGCAAAAGAATGCAAAAATAGTAAACAATAAGAAAAATAATAATACAAAATATTTTAAAAATTTTACAAGGAAATTAATAATTCAATCTTGTGGTGCTATGATCCTTCTTGGTCTTATTATGATAATAAAGGCCATTCCTTTAGAAGAAACAAAAGAAGCATATATAATTTCAAAAGAAGTTTTAGATGAAAACTTTAATATTAATGAAGCTGTTATGGCAATAAATGTTCCAGAATTTGAAGATTACAAAGAGAAAACACTAGATTTTATTGATAGTATTAAAGTTGATATAACAGGACAAAAATCCTTAAAAGAAAAAATTAAGGAAGAATTTATTCCACCACTATTAGGTCAATATAGGGAAATTGAGGGGGAGGATGTTGGTGTGATAATTGAAAATTTGGAAGTTAAAGATGTTCTTTCAAGCTTTAATGGTAAAATCTCAGAAATAAAAGAAGAGGAAGAAGGGTATCATGTAATAGTTGATAATGGTAATGGTATTGAAACATATTATGGCTTATTATCAGAGGTAAATATAAAAAAAGGGGAGAAAATAAATAAAGGGCAGTCTATAGGAAAATCAAGTGAAGTTAATAATAATGGAAAAAGTGGAATAGTATTTAAAATAATTTATTTTGGAAAAGAAAAAAATCCTTGGGATTTGTTAGATTTTTCCAAGCTAGAACGGGTATAGTCATCAATGTATTAGGAGTTAAAAATGAAGATAAAAACTAAACTTTTACTATTAGAAATTGTTATTTTAATAGTAATTTGTAGTTTATACAAAAGGATAGTTATAGGAGTTATTTGGGTTATACTTCATGAATTTGGTCATTTATTGATCTGTAGAAAATATAAAGTAAAAATTAATGGAATAATGTTACATCTAGCAGGAGTGAAAGCAGAAGTAGATAATATTGAAGAATTAGAGGATAAGAAAAAAATAAAGATATATCTTGCAGGTCCTCTAGTAAATTTAATAGCGTTTGGTATATTATTAGTTCTTAATAAATATTACTATTATTCCTGGATAAATGAAAGTTTAATAATTAATATAGGGCTTTTTATATTTAACATGCTACCATGCTACCCCTTAGATGGAAATAGGATTTATGAAGTGTTAATTGGAAAAAGAATACTATATATAAGGGCAAAGAACATATTGGTAAAATTAAGTTTTATAACCTCTGGTATTCTTATATTTTTATTTTTATTAACAGTATATATACATAATACCAATATAAGTTTGTTACTAGCAGCTATTTGTATAATTTACTCCACTATTGTTGAAAAAAATAAAACTATGTATATTTTAATGAGAAATCTATTTAAAAAACGAAAAGGGTTAATTAAAAATGAATATGTTGAAAATAAAAATATATCAGTATTTTATAAAAGTAGTTTAGTTAAAGCAATGGGATTATTAGATAGGAACAGATATAATTATTTTTTTGTTTTAAATGATAGTTTTGAATTAATAGGTATTATATATGAAGAGGAACTTATATCTGCATTAAAGAAATACGGAAATATTATGATAAATGAGTATTTAGAAAAGAAAAACAATAAAATTTGAACAAATCATAGTCATATGAATAAAATAAAGTATAATACATGAGGATTATAATGGGAGGATATAATGAATGGCTATGAGTTAATTATGAGGATTCAGCAAAGAATGAATAGTGATCCAAACTTTGCAAATAAATTCAATTCACTTATTCAAAATTTAAATAGTATTCCAGGTTTACAACAGGAAGTAATGAGAATTGCAAGAATAGAAGACCCTAAAAAGAGGCAAAAGGCTATTGATAAACTACCATCAAGGGTTAAATCTACTGTAGAGGAAATGATGAAATTAGTAAATAGTTGACATATGATATATAATAAATAACAATGTACAAAATAGGTGGAAATCTAAATAGACACCTATTGTACATTGTTAAATAAAAGATTTTTGTAAAAGAAAAATATATGATAAAATATATAAAGCTGTATAGTATATATAGAAAAATAGGAGAATGTTATGAATAAAATTACTGATGATATATTATGTAAAGTAGAAAAACCTTCAAGATACATTGGGGGAGAATTAAATGAAATAAACAAGGATGTAAGTGAAGTTGACATAAGATTTGCATTTTGCTTTCCAGACGTATATGAAGTTGGAATGTCACATTTAGGAACAAGAATTCTTTATCATACAATAAATGAAAGAAAGGATACATATTGTGAAAGAGTCTTTGCACCTTGGCCAGATATGGAGGAGCTGCTTAGAAAAAATGAAATTCCTTTATATAGTCTTGAAACAAAAGAACCATTATCCAATTTTGATATTGTTGGTTTTACCCTTCAGTATGAAATGAGTTATACCAACATATTAAACATGCTTAATCTTTCTGGAATTACAATTAGGGCTGATGAAAGAGGAGATAATGAGCCTTTAGTTATTGCTGGAGGACCTTGTGCGTATAACCCGGAACCATTACATTCTATTGTAGATGTCTTCCAAATTGGCGAAGGCGAAGAAATGATGAATGAATTTCTAGATGTTTATAAAAAATATAAACAGAATAACTGGAACAAAAAAGAATTTTTAAGAGAAGTATCTCATATTCAAGGGATATATGTACCATCTCTTTATAGTGTATCTTATAATGAAGATGGAACTATAAAAGAATTTAAGCCAAAATACGAAGATGTACCAAAGGTAGTTAAAAAAAGATTTATAACAAATTTTGATAAGGTAGATTTCCCAGAAAAAATCATTGTTCCTTATACAGATATTGTTCATGACAGAATAGTACTTGAAACTTTTAGAGGATGTACAAATGGTTGTAGATTTTGTCAGGCTGGAATGATATATAGACCTGTAAGAGAAAAAACAAAGGAAACATTAATTAAGCAAGCTAAGGCATTAGTAAAAAGTACTGGATACCAAGAAATATCACTATCATCATTAAGTACATGTGATTATTCAGATATTCAAGGGTTAATTCATGATCTTATGGAAGAGTTTAGTGAGGATAAGGTTGCAATTGCATTGCCATCTATAAGAGTAGACGCATTTTCAGTAGATTTAATTAAAGAGATACAAAAGGTTAAGAAAACAGGATTAACTTTTGCACCAGAAGCAGGTTCTCAAAGAATGAGAGACATAATAAATAAGGGGTTAACAGAAGAAAGAATATTAGAAGCAGCTAGAAGTGCATTTGAAGCTGGATGGACTGGAATAAAGCTATATTTTATTATTGGATTGCCTTATGAAGAAATTGAGGACTGCACAGCTATTGGAGAATTAGCACAGAAAATTGCTGATGAATATTTTGGAGTACCAAAAGGTATTAGAAATAAAGGATTAAGAATAACAGTAAGTACTTCTATATTGGTTCCAAAGCCATTTACACCATTTCAATGGGCAAAAATGGATAGAGTTGAAGAAGTAACAGAAAAAATAAAAGCTGTTAGGGAATCAATAAAGTCAAGAAGTATATTCTATAATTATCATGAACAAAAAACTTCATATATGGAAGCCTTGTTTGCAAGAGGAGATAGAAGGTTATCAGAAGTTTTAATAAAAGCATTTGAAAAAGGTGCTAAATTTGATGGATGGTCAGAATATTTTAATTTTGAAATTTGGGAAGAAGCAATTAAGGAATGTGGTTTAGATGGAGATTTTTATGCATATAGGGAAAGAAGCTATGATGAAATATTACCATGGGACTTTATTGATATTGGTGTAAGTAAAAAATATTTAGAAAATGAAAATGAAAAAGCCAAGAAAGCAGAACTTACTAAAAATTGTAGGAAGGGATGCACCAATTGTGGCATTAATGTAAATTTCAAAGAAGGGAAGTGTTTTGAAGGTGCGATACTTAATTAAATTTACAAAAGAAAGCAATATAAAATTTATTTCCCATTTAGACTTAATGAGAACAATACAAAAAATAGTTAGAAGAACAGATTTAAAACCTAAATATTCTAAGGGATTTAATCCACATATGGCTCTTTCTATAGCACAGCCTTTATCAGTTGGAGTATATTCAAGTGGTGAATACATGGATTTAATATTAGATGAAGAGGCAGATGAAAATGAAGTTATTACAAAGCTAAACGATAAAACTGCTTCAGGAATAAGGTTTTTAGCTGCAAAGAAAATAATAGAAGTTGAAAATCAGAAAAAACTTCCACAGGGAATGGCACTTATTGATGCTTGCAGATATGTAATTAAAATAAAATATATTTCAATAGAAGATATAGAAATAAATATGAAAAAATTATTAGAAAAAGAACAGTGGGTAACATTAAAGAAGAGCAAAAAAGGAGAAAAAGAAGTAGATATAAAACCCTATATTCTTGAATTTAAGTATTGGGTTAAAGAAAATTATTTAGTTATAAATACAGTTCTTAAATCTGGAAGTAGAGAACATTTATCTGCAGACCTATTAGTAAGTTATATAAAGAATAATACAACTAATCCTGACAATAATGCATTTGTTGATATTAAAAGAGAAGAGATGTATTTTATAAAAGAAGGAAAGTTAATACCATTATATAATTGTAGGTAGGGTGAATAAAATGAAAGAGATTTTTGTTGAGAGAAGAGAGAAGAATCTTAGAATTGCAATAATGAAAAATGGAAATTTGCAAGAAATGATAGTAGAAGAAGAAAAGAATGGACCAGTAATTGGACAGATTTATAAAGGGAAAATTAAAAATATAATAGGAGCAACTAATTCTATATTTGTTGATATTGGTTTAAAAAAAGAAGCATATTTATACTATAGTAATGAATTAAAACATCAAGGTGTAAAAAAAGGTGATGACATTGTAGTAGAAATTATTAAGGAACCAATAGGTGGAAAAGGTGCTAAAGTAACGACTAATTTTGCATTGCCATCAAAATATATGGTTTTAGAAAGTAAAGGACATGGGGTTGAATTTTCAAGTAGATTCAAAGATGAGGTCAAAAAGGCTCTAATTGAAGCGGAACTTAAAGAAACTGATAAAGGTAAGCTTATTATAAGGACAGAAGCTAGCAATGTTAGCATAGAGGAACTTAATCATGAAAAAAATGTTTTGTATAGAGAGTATGAAGAAATATTAAGGAAAATGAAATATTCAACTCATTTAGGTAAAATATATGGTAATAACATTACATTAAACAAGGTGTTAAGAGATAAAATAGATTTAGAACCAGTAAAAGTGATTTTAGATAATGAAAAAGATTATGAATTTGCTAAGTGGTTTCTTAAAGGAGAAAACAACGTAACAATAGAGCTATATACAGAGTTAAGAGGGATTTTTGAAAAAAATAATATTGAAAAAGAATTAATTAAATTAAGACATAATAAAGTAGTATTACCTTGTGGTGGGAATATTATAATAGAAAAAACAGAAGCAATGTATGTTATTGATGTTAATTCAGGAAAGAATATCAAAGAGAGAAATTTTGAAGAAACAATATTAAAAACCAATTTAGAAGCAGCAACAGAAATAGGTAAACAAATACTAATAAGAAATTTAAGTGGAATAATAATTGTAGATTTTATTGATATGAGAGATAAATCACAAAAATCTAAAGTGTTAAAAGCTTTGAAAGAAGCTTTAAATGAGGATATAGGAAATATAAAAATCTTTCCATTTACAGATCTTGATTTAATTCAAATTTCAAGAAAAAGAAGAGGAAAGAGTATTTATGAATATTTAGAAGAAAAATGTCCTTTATGTAATGGAAGTGGTAGTTTATTAAAACTTTCTTATTTAGAAGAGTTAATCAAAGAAGAAATAACAAGATATTACAATGAAAATGGTATAAAAGAATTTCTAATAGAAATTGAAGAAGTATATAAAAGTAGAATACAAGGTGATATATTAAGTTTCTTGAAAAATATAGACGGATTAGATAAGGAAATATATATAAACTATATAGAAGGTATGGAGAACTATAGAATTGAACCCATTATTTTTAAAAATCAAAAAGCAAACATTAGTGAATATTTAATTAGATTATAAATGTATATGTTTTTTTAACATTTAGTGAACATAAACCTTCCCTATTATTTTGATGATATAATATATTTATGTAAAATATGGTGGTAGAAGGTGATTTTATGGTAAAAATACTTGATAATAACGAAATAGATTTAGAAAGCTTGGAAATTGGAGATTTAATTGATATTAATTTATTACAAGAGTTTCAGGATAATTTTGCAAAATCAATGAATTGTGCAAGTATAACTGTTGATAAAGATGGGAATGCTATTACAAATTCAAGCTCATACACTAGATTCTGTAAAAATATAATTCAAGATACAGCAGTTGGAGAAAGTAAGTGTGCCGAATCCCATAAATATATGCTTGAAGAGGCTGCTAGAACTAAAAAACCATACATAGGGAAATGTCATGCTGGATTAATTGATTTCTCTGCACCAATAATTGTAGAAGGAAAAGTATTAGGTGGAATGTTGGGTGGACAAATATTATCAAATGCTCCTGTAGAAGATGACTATATTCATATAGCAGAGGACATGAACATTGATAAAAATTATTTAGTTGATGCAGTTAATCAAGTAGAAATAACTCATATGGAGAATATAGAGGCAGCTGCTAATGTACTACATACAGTAGTAAATGAGTTAGCTCAAAGTGGATATAATAATTTAAAACTTGGAATATATTCAAAGAAACTAGCAAATAATTTTATGCAAACATCTGCAACAATTGAAGAATTATCAGCATCAGCTATTAATATTACTTCTGAACAAGAAAGATTAAATAATGAAGTTCGTGAAGTTGGTGTTATTGCAGAAGAAATTAATAAAATTCTAGATGCTATAAAATCAATAGCGTCACAAACAAAGATGCTTGGACTTAATGCTTCTATTGAAGCTGCAAGAGCAGGGGAAGCAGGAAAGGGATTTTCAGTTGTAGCAAAAGAAATCCAAAAGTTATCTGAAAGTTCAAAGGATACTGCTAATTCAATTATGGAATTAACAAAACAAATTCAACAATCAGTACAGGATACAGTTAAGAGCTCAGAAAAAACTCTGCAAACTTCAATGGACCAATCAAAAGCTATGGAGGAAGTCACAAAGAGCATAGAAGTGGCAGTAAACTTAGCGGAAAAGTTATCTAATGTAACTGAATAAGAATATTTTTTCATTGAAAAGAACTTGATTAAATAATTTCAAGTTCTTTTTTTATTATACTTATAATATTATTATTGAATAAAATGTAAAAAATATATAAAAAAGTATTGACAATGAGAAATAATGAGAATATACTAATATCATAGTAAACATACTAATAATATATGTTT
>JAAYPK010000035.1 GCA_012519845.1 Clostridiales bacterium | reverse complement strand
CTTTAGCTACGTATCCTGTTGTTCCATTATAGCTTATTGCATACCAGTTGCCACTTTCTCCTGTTATTGTTACTGTATTTCCATTATATAAATATCCTATTACTGAATAGTTTGTCCCTGCTCCTGACCTTACATTTAAGTTTGAACTTATATTTATTACTTTTCCTGTTTTATTTGTTGCTTCAGGTGCACTTGGAGTACTTGGTGTTTCTGGTGCACTTGGTGTTGTGCTTGTACCTCCACTTACCTGTATATATTCTTTAGCTACATATCCTGTTGTATTATTATATTTAATTTTATACCAATTTCCTTCTTCACCTATTACATTTACTTTTTCTCCATTTAATAGATATCCTAATACTGAAGTGCTTGTACTTGCTCCAGCTCTTACTCTTAAATTAGAACTTACATTTACTACAGTACCATTTAAGTTTGTAGTGCTACCTGAAGATGATTCTGAAGAACTTGTGCTTTGAATTTCTTTAACATATTCTCCAGAAACAAAACCTATAATTGATCCTGTTTTAATATTATACCAACCTCCACTTTTGGAAATAATATCAAAAGTTTCTCCATTTTTTAATGTTCCAATAATTGCTGATGATGTAGAAGCGGCTTGTCTTATTCTTAATTCGCTGCTTACATTTACAACTTGTCCCTTTCCTGAAATTGATAAAGAAGCTGTGCTTAAACCATTTTCTATATTAACGTATTCTTTACTTACATACGCAATTTCACCATTAAATTTGATTTTATACCAGTCTCCTTCTTCTCCAACTACCTCTATATTAGTACCATTATTTAAATACCCTAAAACAGTTGAATTAATGCTTGAACTTGATCTAACTCTCAAATTTGTAGAAACATTAACTACTTGTGCTTTAATTACATTAACTCTACTTAAAGTCCCCTGTATTAAGTTATTATCATTTTTATCTATAGGTGCTGCATTAACTATGGTATGGCTCATAGTTATTCCTCCTGCTAGTGTTGATGCTGCTAATAATATTTGTAGTATTTTCTTTCTATTCATAAGCCCACTCCTCCTTTTTAGCAAAATATATATTAATTTATTTAATTTCATAGTTATACGTATATTATTATATATGTTTCCTTGACTTTTTGCATTAAAAATTTACAAAATTATTCCTTTTTTATTTATATAATAAGATTTTTTACACAATATTCATATTATTAATATTTAGTGTATCATTAATTGGATTTGACAAACAAAAAAGAGCCATCCCTTAAAGATTTCTATTCTTTAAAGAAACAGCTCACAAAAATAATTATTCTTGTATTTTTTTTCTTATTTCAAGTTTAGGATCAACCTTAAATAAAGCAACTGACAATTTCTTATATAAAAAGTATGTTAAGAAAGATACTGAAACTGCTTTAATAGTATTTAATGGTATTAATCCAAGAGCAACATATTTTAATGCTTCTCCCCCTACCATTGGCATTCCATATAGAGGAAGTAAAACATATATGTTTGTTAAAATAGCTACAACCTCCATTATTAAAGTACCTACAACCATTCCTACAATTGCAGTTTTCTTGCTTTTTCTTCTATGATAAATAAATGCTGCTGGTAATACAAAAGCTATTCCCATAATAAAGTTGGCTAATTCACCTACATAACCAGTAGTTGTTCCTGTATAAATAGTACGAATAACAAGTTTTATAATTTCAATGATTACTCCTGCAATTGGTCCAAATCCAAAAGCTCCTAAAAGTACAGGAAGTTCACTAAAATCAAGCTTAAGCCATGGAAACAATGGTATTATTGGTAACTCCATAAACATAAGTATTGCTCCAATAGCCCCTAATAAGGCAATTTTAATTGATTTGCTTAAATTTTCACTAGAATTATTCATTTCTTCCCCTCCAAATAAGTTTTTCAGAGTGGGTAAACATAACAGAAAAAAGCCCTGACTAAAAAGTCAGGGCAAAAAATTCATCATTAATAGTAAAAACTATTATTCTGAAATGTTACCTTCTTTCATCCAGACTATACTGTCGGCTTCGGAATTACACCGAATCATGCTAAAACTAGCTCGCGGGCTATACCGCCGGTGGAGACTTTCACTCCGCCCTGAAGATTTTATATTTTTATTATACAATATTTTATATTATTTTCAAGTATTTTCTTAATTGTTTACTGGCTCTTTTTTTAATAATTTTTTAAAGCATGATATTGCAACCATAACTCCAAGTGCCATAAGTAGTATAGCTACTATTAATTGTAATCCATCAGTTAACATTACAAATCCACCTGTAACAAATAATTTCTTAAAAATTCCAACTATAGCTTGTACTAATGCAGTAAATGTTACAACTAGCATAGTACACATTGGTACCCAAAGCATAAAGCCTTTTCTTCCTGTAGTTTTTAAGAATACTGATAATGCAATTAATACTAATGCAGATAATAATTGATTTGCTGAACCAAATAATGGCCAAACATTATTATATCCGCCTAATGATAATATTAATCCAATTGCCAAAGTAAATATTGTTGCAAAGTATTTATTAGTCATTAATTTAATAAATCCTGATTTTTCCTTAACTGAATCATCTTCAAAGAATTCTTGGAAAGACATACGTCCTATTCTTGCAACTGAATCTAGTGATGTTAAAGCTAATGCTGAAATACACATTGTCATAACACAGTTTGCAATATGTTCTGGAATTCCTAATAATCCAAGGAAACTTGCAACATTTATAGAGAAAATTTGGAATGGTGTTCCTTCTGGCATAACTCCACCCTTAGCTGCATATCCTACTACAACTAAAGCAACAACACCAAGTAATGATTCTATAAGCATAGCTCCAAATCCAATTCCAAGCATATCTTTTTCATTTTTAACTTGTTTAGATGATGTTTCTGATGAAACTAAACTATGGAATCCTGATACTGCTCCACAAGCTATTGTTATAAATAATGTTGGAAATAGCATTTTACCATTTACTTCAAAACCTGCGAAGGCTGGTAAATTCATAGATGGATTTGCTACAAAAATTCCAAGAACAGCACCTATTATCATTGCAATAAGTAAAAATGTACTTAAATAATCTCTTGGCTGCATCAAAGCCCACATTGGTGTAATTGATGCTAAGAAAATATATGCAAATACAACTACAGTCCATACATTTTTACTAAAGTATAATGGAAAAGCAATTCCAACTGCCAACATAGCAAGTAATAAAATAATCCCTATTACGAATTGTAATTTTTGACTTGGCTTTTTATATTTAATATAAAATCCAAATATTACTGCTACTACAATAAATAACATTGATATTGAAGCTGCTGCTGCATTTGGTGTGTTTAAACTTCCATCTGCTTTGTAACCATTAAAGGTTGTTGAAACTATATCTGCAAAAGCAGCTATAACTAGTAGTGAGAACACCCATGCAAAAAATAAAAATAATTTTCTACCTGTTCTTCCAATATATTGTTCAATTATTGAACCAATGGATTTACCATCATTTTTTACTGAAGCATAAAGTGCTCCGAAATCATGAACTGCCCCGAAGAATATTCCCCCTAAAAGCACCCATAGTAATACTGGCAACCATCCAAACATTGCAGCAATAATTGGTCCAGTTACAGGACCAGCTCCTGCAATAGATGAAAATTGATGTGAAAATACTACACCCTTTGGTGTTGGTATGTAATCTTCTCCATCTTCGTGAGTATAAGCAGGTGTCTTTGCTGTTGGATCTATACCCCATTTATTAGCAAGCCATCTACCATAAGTTAAATAGGCACCACCTAAAACTACAATGGCAATACCTATCAATAATAAACCATTCATGTCATTTCCCCCTTAGAATTTAATATATAAATATAATACATATTATTATATTATTACAAAATTCACTATGCAACGTTAAAAAAACACAATTTAACTCATTTTTATTGATAATTCGCCAACAAACTTATATATTTGTTAAAATACTAACATTCTTCAATATCTTTCATTGATAATCCTATTCTTTTTCTTTTTGTGTCAACTTCAAGAATTCGTACATTAATAACATCCCCTACTTTAACTATGTCAAGAGGGTGTTTTACAAACCTATCAGCCATTTGGCTTTTATGAACTAATCCATCTTGGTGAACTCCGATATCTACAAAGGCACCAAAATCAGAAACATTTCTTACTGTACCCATAAGAACCATTCCTGGTGCTAAATCTTCTAAATTTATTACTCCAGTTTTTAATATTGGCTTAGGCATTTCATCTCTTGGGTCTCTTCCTGGCTTTTTAATTTCCTTTATTATATCCTTTAATGTTAATTCACCAATTTCTATTTCTTTTTCTATATTATTGATTCCTTTTTCTTTTACTCTCTCATCAATATCATTTAAATTATTATTTTTTAAATCTTCTTTTGTGTATCCAAGTAATTCTATTATTTTTTTAGCATCCTCATAAGATTCTGGATGAACAGCTGTATTATCAAGAGGTTCATTACTTTCAGGCACTCTTAAAAAACCTGCACATTGTTCATAAGCCTTTTGTCCAAGTCTCTTTACCTTTAAAAGTTCCTTTCTTGTTTTAAATCCACCCATTTCATCTCTATAGTCAACTATATTCTTTGCTATAGCAGCATTTATACCTGATATATATGTTAATAGTGATGGTGTTGCTGTATTTAAGTCCACTCCAACTTTATTAACGCAATCTTCAACTATTCCTCTTAATGATTCCTCTAATCTTTTTTGCGTTACATCATGTTGATATTGCCCCACCCCAATTGCTTTTGGATCAATTTTAACTAGTTCTGCCATAGGGTCTTGTAATCTTCTCCCTATTGAAATTGCCCCTCTAACTGTTACGTCTAAATCAGGATATTCCTTAGTTGCAAGCTCTGATGCTGAATAAACAGATGCTCCTGCTTCTGATACAATTACATAAGCTATTTCTTTTCCTGTTTCTTTTTTGATTTCACTTATCATTTCTGCAATTACTTCTTCAGATTCTCTTGAAGCTGTTCCATTTCCTAATGAAATAACATCTACATTATATTTCTTAATAAGAGCTTTTAAAGTTTTCTTTGTACCTTCAATATCTTTCTTTGGTACTGTTGGATATACAGCAACATTTTCTAAGAATTTTCCTGTACTATCTAATATTGCAATTTTGCAACCTGTTCTAAAGCCTGGATCATATCCCATAACTGTTTTCCCTTTAATTGGGGCTTGCATAAGAAGGGCTTTAAGATTTTCCTTGAAAATATTTATTGCTCCTTCTTCACCTTTATCCGTTAATTCATTTCTTATTTCTCTTTCTATTGAAGGGAAAATTAATCTTTTATATGAATCCTTTATTGCTAATATTAATTCCTTATCAGTATCTTCATTATTATTTAGTAATTGATTTTCTAAGTATTTTATTACTTTTTCTTCTGAAACTAATATTTTTACTGATAAAACTTTTTCCTTTTCTCCTCTGTTAATAGCTAAAATTCTATGAGGTGGTATTTTCTTAACTTCCTCACTATATTCATAATACATCTCATAAGGTGTTGGTTCCTCACTTGATCCTTTTGATTCTATAACGCCTTCTCTCATAACAAGCTCTCTTATATATTTTCTATACTTTGCTTCTTCTGAAATACCTTCAGCGATTATATCTTTTGCCCCGTCTATAGCCTCTTCTTTTGAATTTACACCCTTCTCTTCATCAATATATTTTGATGCTTCTTCATATATATCCCCTTTAAATTTACCTGATAAAATAATAGCTGCTAAAGGTTCCAAGCCTTTTTCTTTCGCAATTGTAGCTCTAGTTCTCTTTTTAGGTTTATATGGTCTATATATATCCTCAACTTCTGTTAAGGTTTCAGCTTTTTGAAGTGCACTTGAAATTTCTTCTGTTAATTTCCCTTGTTCTTCTATTAATCTTGAAACATCTGCTTTTCTTTCTTCAAGATTTCTTAAGTAAATAAGCCTTTCAGAGAATTTTCTTAAAACTTCATCTGTAAGCCCCCCAGTTCTCTCTTTTCTATAACGTGAAATAAAGGGTACCGTGTTCCCTTCATCTAACATTTCTATTACATTTGTAACTTGAGTTAATTTTAACTGAAGTTCTTTAGCTAATCTTTCTTCTATATTTACCAAAATTTATGCCTCCTAATACTTTCTCTAAAATTCACAATCATTATTATAACCTTTTTACCATAATTTAAGAACATTTTTATTTTGATTTTTTCTTGATTTCCTTATATGCATCTTCAATAGCTTCCACTTTACTATCATAAATATTTTTTTCACCAATTAAATTAATAACTCCCATTTTCTTTAACACTTTCTTAGGTTGTTTTTGAATATGAGTAATAATGAATCTTATATTTAATTCACTGCATTTTGCACAAACCTGCTTTAAGGCTGATATTGCAGAAGCATCAATTGAGGTAGTATGTCTTAAATCTAAAATAAAGACCTCTGCTTCTGGCTTTAAGGCTTTAGTTTCATTTAAAAAGTCTTGTACTATTCCGAAAAATAAAGGTCCATTAACCTGATAGACTAATATTTTATTATTGGCATCATCAAGAACTTTTGAAATATCATCATCAAAAACTTCCTCTTCAACTAAATTTTTTATTTCAGTTGTTTCTGAAACTCTCTTCATAAATAAAAACATTGTCATTATCATTCCAAAGCCTATAGCCACAACTAAATCAAAAATTACAGTTAATAAAAATGTTAATACAAGTACAATAATATCGCTTTTAGGTGCCTTTAATAAAAGCTTAAAGGTACGCCATTCACTCATGTTATATGACACAACAACTAATATAGCTGCAAGAGTAGTCATAGGAATAAGCTTTGCAAGAGGCATTAATAATAACATAATAATTAAAAGTGTAATAGCATGTACTATGCCTGCTATTGGGCTTCTGCCTCCTGTTTTTACATTGGCAGCAGTTCTCGCAATAGCACCAGTTGCAGGTATCCCTCCAAACAATCCGGAAACTATATTACCTGTTCCTTGTGCAATTAATTCCATATTAGAATCATGTCTATCTTTTATCATTCCATCAGCAACTACTGCTGATAATAATGATTCTAAAGCTGCTAAAATGGCTATTGTCATAGCAGGTGAAAATAATTTATTAATTAGCTCTATACTAAAACTTGGTAGTGATGGCATTGGTATAGTAGAAGATATTTCAGTAAATCTTGTACCTATAGTTTCAACTCCAGCAAATGTTGGTACAAACTTAACTAATAAAGTTGCCACTATTAAAGCAATTAAAGAACCTGGTATTGTTTTATTAACTTTTGGCCATAATGCAATAATTAAAACACTAATTATACCAATTATCATTGTATATATATCTATAGTGTTAAAATTCTCTAAGTATACTTTCCATTTAGGAATAAATTCAGATGGTACATTTTCTATTGTTAATCCGAAAAAATCCTTAACCTGTGTTGAAAGTAGTGTTACAGCTATACCTGCTGTAAATCCTATTGTTATAGTCTTAGGAATAAATTTAATTAATGAACCAAACTTTAATGCACCCATAATTATCAAAATTATTCCTGCCATTATTGTTGCTGTAATTAATCCATCTAATCCGTATTGTTGAATTATTGAATAAATAATAACTACAAACGCCCCTGTTGGCCCTCCTATTTGAACCTTACTCCCTCCAAGTAATGAAATAAAAAAGCCTGCAAAGATTGCAGTAATAAGACCTTTTTCAGGTGATACACCTGATGAAATTCCAAGTGCAATTGATAATGGAAGAGCAATAATTGCAACAATTATTCCTGCAACAATATCCTTTCCCACTTGTTCTTTAGTAATTTCTTTGTTTTTAATCATAGTTAATAACTTTGGTATCAACACTAACTACATCCCTTCATTTGTAAAATTGCCATTAATATCATACTCTTATTTTTTTATCAAGTCAAAATTTACATTTATATTTTTCTATATCTTTATTATAATTAAGTAATAATCTATACAAAGGAGAATATTTCTATGGAAAAAATAAGAATGCTTGGCACCGGATCTGCTATGGTAACAAATTGTTATAATACATGCTTTACAATATCAAAAGATAATGAATACTTTCTTGTTGATGCTGGTGGAGGAAACACAATCCTCTCTAATCTAGAAAAAAGTAATATTGAAATAAATTGTATACATAATTTATTTATTTCTCATAATCATAATGACCATATATTAGGAGTGATTTGGGTAATTCGTGCTGTTTGTCAAAGAATATTAAATAATAAATATAAAGGAAACTTAAATATATATGGACATTACCTTGCTATGGAAGCAATTAAATCAATTTCATCTTATGTACTACAAAAGAAATTTTTAAATTTATTTGATAATAGAATTATATTTATTGAAGTTAAGAATAATTCAAAGGCAACTATATTAGGCAGAGAGACTACTTTCTTTGACATTAATAGTACAAAGGATCTCCAATATGGTTTTAAAACAACCTTAATAAATGGAAAAGAATTAACCTTTCTAGGAGATGAGCCTTACAGAGAAGGAGTTAAAGAATATTGCATTAATGTTGATTATTTAATGCATGAAGCTTTCTGTTCTTATGAGGATAGAGATATTTTTAAGCCTTATGAAAAGCATCATGCTACCTCTAGGGATGCTTGTATAAATGCTGCAATGTTAAATGTAAAGAACATTATTCTTTATCATGGAGAGGATAAGAAGTTATCTACTAGAAAAGAACGCTATATTAGAGAAGGAAAAGAAGTTTTTAATGGAAACATCTATGCACCTAATGATTTAGATGAAATAATTCTTTAATATTATGTTATCTTCTGATATAATTTATATTGTAAATTATTTCCAGAAGGTGATGTTATGAATAATTTTATTCACAAAATAATTTCTTTAATATTAATTATATTAATTACTCTTTTAGTCTTAGATTATTTTACTTTTATTACTTTTTCTAAAGTATTAAAAGATTGCTTATATTTTTCAACTACAATATTAATTGTATTTTCCTCAACCTCTGTAGTTGCTTCAAATACTAAAGGATTAAATAAATTTATTAATTACTTAATCATTATTTGTATATTTATTGGTCTTTTACTATTTATATTAAAAGGTGAATTAAATGTAGTTGTTTATTCTGCAATTTTACTAACAGTAGTATATTCATTAATGGACATGCTATATAAAAAATCATAATTATCATAATGTTGCTTTCCTAATAATAGAATTAAATAAAACTATTATTAGGAGGCCATATTTATGAAAATAAAAAAATATTTATGCATATCCTCTATATTTTTATCTTTAGCAGGAATTATAACCTGTTCCTACCTTCGTTTTGAATCCTATAATTTTAATCCTAATAATGTAATTAATAATATTGAATATTTATCATCTGATGACTTTAAAGGCAGGCTTTCTGGAAGTGATAGTAATAATTCTGCTACTTATGAAATTGCAAATGCTTTTAAAAGTTATGGCTTAGAACCTTTATCTGAATCATATTTTGAGGACTTTAGCGTTAAAAGTCCTGTTAGAAATAATGAAGATATTACTCTTAATATATCAGATAAAGATAAAATTGTTAAAGAATTTAAAGTTGGATATGATTTTAAAGAAGATATGTTAAACTTTAAAACTAAAAATGTGCAAATTTCAAATAAAGACAAAATAGAAATTGCTCCAAGGTCTATATGTGTTCTGAAAGATAATAAAACTTATTTGTTTACTGTAACATTAGATAAAGATTTTTCTTTTAGAAGTTCCTTCTACTGTGATAGTATATTTGACTTTGTAATCCAAATTAATACTAATACCTTTAATGAAATCCTTAATTCTATTAGAAAAGGATACATACTTAATATTAACTTACCTTACAAAATTGAAGATATAAAAATATCTAATGTAGTAGGTAAAATTCATGGGACAAATAGTGAACTTCCTCCACTTGTTTTTACTGCACACTTTGATCATGTAGGTGTTGATTCATTAGGTAAAGTATATAATGGTGCATTAGACAACGCTTCTGGCACTGCTTTTTTACTAGAGCTTGCAAGAACCTATTCTACCTTAAAGCCACCTAAAAGAGATATTATATTTGTAGCATTAAATGCAGAAGAATTTGGTCTTCTTGGCTCAAAAGAATTTTATAATAAGCACGAGGATTTACTTAAAGACAGTGAAATAATCAATTTTGATATGATTGGTGCAAAAGAAGATACTCTTACTTTCATTTTAGGTACTTCATATGAAAATAAAAAATCTGACCTTCTTAATGATATGAAATTTTATAGTAGCACTTTAAATACTTCATACAAAGTAAATTATGAAAATTCAAGTGATCATGCCAGTTTTAATGAAAAGGATATTGATTCTGTAACCATTTGTCATTCAGATTTAACAAATATCCACACCCCAAGAGATACTTTTGAAAAATTATCCACAAATTCTATTAAAAGTGTATATAACTTAATTAACAAAAAAACTATTAATTATGCTTATTACCCTATAGTTATATTATTCTATAAAGCATATACCCTTATTTTCTTTATAATTTTATTTATAATCTCTTCCTATATATATCACAAAAAAATCAGATAAGCATTTAAAGGGGCTCATAAAAGCTAATAATAAATGTAGTCCCTTTTCCCTCTTCACTAAATAATTTTATTTCACCTTTTTGTTCTTCTATTATACTTTTGGCTAAAGATAAACCAATCCCTATACTTTCAGGATTTGTACTACTTGTACCTTTGTAAAATCTTTTAAATATTTTATCCTGCATATCTTCAGGTATTCCTTTTCCATTATCAACAATTTTTATTTGGGTTATAAGAGGTCCTTTTGATACTAAAATAGATATTTTACCACCATTTTCTGTGTTCTCAATTGAATTCTTAACTATATTTGATATAGCTTCTGCAAGCCATTCTCTATCATGAATAAAGCTACAATTTAAATCTCCTTCTACTATTAATTGTTGATTTTTTATAGCTGCCTTTTCCTTTAAAGATGATATGGCAATATCAATAGTATCAGAAATTTCTTGATATTCCATATTAAATTTAATAACTCCTGCTTCAAGTCTCCCAACCTTAAGTAAATTCATAATAAGCCATCCCATTCTTCTAAGCTGTTCTTCAGAGCTATTTAGGAATTTTTCTTTGTCCTCACTTGACATTTTTTTATCTTCTCTTAGTAAATCATTGAACATTACTAATGAAGCCAATGGTGTTTTTAGTTGATGAGAAATATCTGATAAAAAATCCTTCATATTTCTTTTTTCTTCTTTTAAAGAATTTATTGAATTATTAACCCTTTCCCCCATGTAATTTAATGAAGAAATTAATGTTGCCATTTCTCCTTCGCTATATTCCTCTTCTATTTTTTTATATTCTCCTTTTGACATATAAGAGATATTTTTAGATATACTCTTTAGCTTTAAAAACATATTATTCATAGCTAATACATATATAACATATATTATTAGTATTACAATTGTGAATATAGAAAGCATAATACCTGTAACCTTATAATAGAAATTAATTACTATTTCATTATTACTTATTGTCATATTTTCATCATAACCATAAGATTCTAGTTCTTCTCTTGCTTTACTTATTTCATCTTTATTATTATTTTCATAAAAACTCTTTATTATTGTACCAAATTCTTTATTATTTAGTAAATTACTTGCAATAACAATATTTTGATTTAATAAAGTCTTATTTAAGTCTTTTATTAAATAGTTACAAGTACCTATTATTGCTATCCACCCTAAAACTAATACTATAAAAAACTTTAATGTATTTTTCTTAACTTCTGAATTTCTAAATAATATTGTTATCCTATCCATTTATATCCTATCCCTCTTACAGTTTCAATATAATTATTATTGTTATCCCCAAGCTTTTCTCTTAGTCTTTTTATATATACTGTTAAAGTCTTTTCCTCTATAAAGTCACCCTCTATATCCCATATTCGCTCTAATAATTGCTTTCTTGTTAAAACATTTCCTACATTTTCAACTAATAACATTAATAACTTATATTCAACGGCTGTTAATTGAAGTTTCTCACCTTTTTTATATACTTCAAATTTCATTGGATATATAGTTATTTCCTTAAATATAAGCTTATTAGTATTATTATCATCGCTATCTGTTTGTTTACGTCTATATACTGCATTTATTCTTGCAATTAGCTCCCTTACTCTTACAGGTTTAGTTAAATAATCATCTGCTCCCATATCTAATCCTAAAACAATATTTACTTCTTCATCGCAAGCAGTTAAAAAAATAATTGGTACACTGTTATTAGTTCTTACTTCTTTACAAAACTCATAGCCATTTCCATCTGGAAGAGTAACATCAAGCAAAATTAAATCTATTTTTTCTTGATTTAATTTCTCCCTAGCTTCTTTTAAATTTAAAGCTCCATACACAGTAAATCCTTCATTCTTTAATGAATATTCTATTCCCATTGCTAAAGTCTTATCATCTTCAACTAATAATATATTCATACATTCCTCCAAAGTAAAATTTAAGGTACCAAAACATGGTACCTTATTTTCCATAATTATATTTTACTCTTCATCACTAATTCCTTCAACTATTGTCATTTTCTTTAATCTTCTTAATGGAATTAATGTAGATATATATGTTATAGCAATGGCAACTACTATTGAAAGACTAAATGCTAAATATCCAAAATGATATTCAAAATCTCCAAGACCTCCTCCTACAGAAATTAATAGTTTTAATAAAATGGCAGATGCTATTCCTCCAAGTATTGATGCTATTATTCCATAAAGAGTTCCTTCTAATATTACACTTTTATTTAGTTGTTTTTCAGTCATTCCTATTGCCTTTAAAGTGGAAAATTCTTTTTTTCTTAAAAGTAAATTAGTTGAAATAGTGTTAAATATATTAAGTATTGATATTAATGATATTACTATAATAAATGCATATACAAAGAATTCCATTTGTCCATAAATTTCATCAATTTGTTTCATATTTTCTTCTATATCCTGATAGTAAAACTTTGATCCTGTACCGCCATTTGTAAAGAATTCTGCTGCAGCAAATTTATCTTCATCATTATCAAAATTAAATCCAATCATATTGTATTTTTCATTGCCAAATTTTTTAGCATACTCTTCTCCTGTAAAATATAATTGAATAGTATTTCCTGCTTCTGTTCCATACATAGGGTCTTGATTTAATATAGCCCTTACTGTCACCTCTACAAATTGTTTATTCTTAATAGCCTCTTCTACTGATATAGTATCGCTTGTTTTTGGGATAATTAATTTATCCCCTACCTTATAAGTAGTTTTTCTTACAATTTCTACATTTCCATTTTCATCTTTAACTTTTTTACCATCAATTAATATTACACCATCATCATTTAATGAATCTATATTGATTTCGCCCTCTTTTAAATATTTTTTAGCAATTTCTAATTCCTTTTCACCTTTAGCAATATTTATCATCATACTTGTCTGTTTATAACCAAACGAATCTAAATCTTTAATCTCCGTTATTCCTGTTTTATCCCAGAATTCATTGTTAATTTTATCTAATGGAATAGCACCATCTTTATAATTGGTGTAATAATAGCTACCATCTTTTGCGAAATTTAGATTATTTATTGAATCTAAATCTTCTTTAGAGAATACTTCATCATCATTTACAACTAACGCTGAATCAAATGGAGAACTTAAGAATTGTTGTGATAACACTTGTTTTCCAAAATCCATAAAGCCATAGAAAACATTGAACATTATAATTGAAATTGTTAATGCCATAACAGTAAGTAAAAAACGTATAGGTGTTCTTTTTATATTCTTATATGCCAAGTTACCTTCTATTCCAAAGATTTTACCAATTATTCCGCCTCTTCTTCTTTTGATTTTTCCTTTTTTAATTTCATTCTTATTTCTCATTGCATCAATAGCTGATATTTTCTTTGCTTTTCTTGCTGGTATAAGTAATGATAAATATATTGTTATTGCAACAATTACTGCAGTAAGAAGTACAACTTCTTTATAAAAATAAACTTTAAAATCCATCAACATTAAATTATCGCCAATAAATAATTTTATTCCATACTTCAATGTTAAAAATCCTAATATACATCCAATTGGGAATGCAATAATTCCCATTATTATTCCTTCTTTATAAATAACCCTTTTTATTTGCTTATGAGTTGCCCCTATAGCTTTTAGTATTCCATAATATTTTATTCTCTCTATTACAGATATATTAAAGGAATTATATATAACAGTCACAGTACAAACTACTATAATCACTAAAACAAAAATTAATATATTTAATAATGCATCAGTAACATATGGATCAGATCCATTTCCTAGCAAGTATAGTAGCTGTGAATTTCCTTGTAATGTATTATCAGTTAATTCTACATTAGCATCCTCTATAACTTTATTTATTACATTATTTTTGTCTTTTTCCGTTTTTAAATTAACATAAATATCATAGCTTTCATTACCTTCATCACTTACTTTATTTAAAAAACCTACAATTTTTACAGGTTTTTGATTATTAAATCCCTTGCCATCTATTATTCCCAAAATTTTATATTCTTTACTTCCCTCTTCACTAGTAATTTTAATTGAATCTCCAACATCTACCTTTAAGTTATTTTTTGAATATTTATCAATAACCACCTCATTCTCATTTGTAGGAAACTCCCCAGAAATTAGCTGACTATTAATAATTTTATTAAAATAATCCTCATTTCCATAAGACATATCGACTAAAGAATCTGCATTATCTACTAAGTAATTATTTTCATTAGTTTTTAATATTGAAGAATCCTTAACTTCAGCATTATCTTTTATTTTAAGAGCTTTTTCGCCTGGTATTTTGCTAATTATATATTCAAAATCTGCACTTTTCCTTGAATCATCTATCATTGATTGTCTAAAGCTTAATATAAAGGTTCCTATGGCAAATACAAGTATTGTTGCTAAAGTAATTCCTAAAGTTGTTAGAATAGTTCGCTTAATATTTTCTTTCATATATTTTTTTGATATTTCACTATAGCTTTTCATAGTACACCTCCTATTTCGCTATTTTTCCATCTTTAATTTTAATAATTCTATCTGCATTTTCAGCTATAGATAAGTCATGAGTAATAACTATTGCTGTTTGGTTATATTTTCTAATTGAAAGCTTTAACATTTCCATTATTTCTTTTGAAGTTTCACTATCTAAGTTACCTGTTGGCTCATCAGCTAATATAATTGAAGGTTTATTAATTAAAGCCCTTGCTATTGCCACCCTTTGCTGTTGACCTCCTGAAAGTTCACTTGGAAGATGATTTAATCTTTTTTCTATACCTAAAGTTCTTGTTATATCCTCAAAAAATTCTTTATCAACCTTTTTGTAATCTAATAAAGCCGGCATTTTTATATTTTCTTCTACTGTTAATACTGGAATTAAGTTAAAAGATTGAAACACAAATCCTATATTCCTTCTTCTAAATATGGCTAATTTATTCTCATTTAACTTATATATATCCTCATCATTAATGATTACTCTTCCAGAGGTAGGTCTATCTACTCCCCCTATTTGGTGAAGAAGTGTACTTTTCCCTGAGCCACTAGTTCCAATTATTGCAACAAACTCTCCTTTTTCCACTTCAATATTTACTTTATCTAAAGCAACAACTTTATTGTCCTTTTTTCCATATACTTTACTTAAATTTTCAGTTTTTATTATCATTGTAATTTCCCCTTTCACTTATCCTTTGACTATATATTAACTGATGAAAATTACTTTTAGGTGTAATGAATTATTACAGTTTTGTAATTATTTCATAAAAAATAAAAAAAGACCTTGCACATTTTATAAAAAGTGCAAAGTCTTTTTTATCATAACTATAAATCTATATAACAAGTGGTAATGAGTCACTTCCACTGCAATCTTCATTTTCTAAAATCATTCTTCCCTTATCAACTATAACATTTATTAGTTTTGCATTCTTTTTAATAATTGTATTTTGCATTATTACACAATTATTAAGTTCAACACCTTGGCTTACTGTAACTTTTCTAAATATTAGTGAGTTCTTCACAGTACCCTCAATATGACATCCGTTTGCTATCATTGAATTTTCAACTTTAGCATTGCCCGAATATTGTGTTGGTGGTTCATCCTTAACCCTTGTATAAATTTTATTTCCTGATGAAAATAATTCTGTATAAACCTCATCCTTTAATAAATCCATACTAGCATTATAGTAATTATTTACTGAATTTATACATGCTAAATATCCTTTGAATTCATATCCACCCAAATTAAGTTCTTCAATATTTCCTTGAATATATTCTTTTACCTTTTTGTATAGTCCACTTTTTACTGAATCATCAACTATTTTTATAAATAGTTCTCTTTTCATAATGTACATTTCCATGCTTATATCAACATCACTCTTTGCACCGCAACTTCTTCTTATTGCTATTATCTTTCCGTTCTCATCTTTTTTTAGCATTTGGCAATGACTAAACTTTTCATCAGTATTATCAACATTCTTATAAATTACAGTAATATCATTTTCGCTTTTTATATGAGCATCAATTGCTCTTTCAAAATCTATATTACAAATCATATAGGATGGTGCTAATAAAACATATTCATAACAACTTCTTCTTAAAAATTCTAAGTTTTCATTAAAGTTATTTACATCTTCATAAAAAGGATCAATATCTCCAAAATTAAAGACTTTAAGTCCACCTTGCTTTCTATGAAGATCCCATGGTCTACCATTACTTAAATGCTCTAGTAATGATCTTGATTTGTTTTTGGCAAATATTCCTATAGTATCAATACCAGAGTTTGTCATATTAGATAATATAAAGTCTATTATTCTATATCTACCTGCAAAAGGAACTGCAGCTAAAGGCCTAGATTTAACTAATTCATTCATTTTATTTTCATTTTCATCAAGATTAATTATTCCAACACATTTATTCATTTTACTCTTCCCCTTCCCCTATTAATATCTTTTATATTAAACTTCCTTCTCTAATTACTTTTCTTTCCGGAATTACAGCTATATTCTTTCCATCTCCAATTTTACATTCTCTGTTAATAATAGCGCTACTAGCTATAATGGCTTTTTCTACTACCACATTATCCCCGATCTTAACATTTGGCATTATTACCGAATCTTTTACTATTGAATTTTTACCTACATGTACACCTTCAAAAATTACTGAATTTTCTGCTTCACCTAATATTGAACAACCTTCAGTAATTAATGAGTTTTTAATGATAGCATCCTTTCCAACGTATTGAGGTGGATTAGCTGAATTCACCGAATAAATTCTCCATGCCTCATCATATAAGTTAAGGCTATTTTCTTTCTTTAATAAATCCATATTTGCTTCCCAGAAACTATCTATTGTTCCAACGTCCTTCCAGTATCCTTTAAATGGATAAGCAAATAATTTTTTGCCATCAGCTAGCATTTTAGGTATTATATTTTTACCAAAGTCATTTTGAGAAGACTTATCAAATTCATCCTCAATTAATAATTTTCTTAATTTTAGCCAATTAAATATATATATACCCATTGAAGCCATTGTACTCTTAGGCTTAGCTGGTTTTTCTTCAAATTCATAAATAGAAAGATCTTCATTAGTATTCATTATTCCAAATCTTTTAGCTTCTTCTAATGATACTTCTAAACATGCAATTGTTGCATCAGCATTATTTTTTTTGTGAAAGTCTAACATTTTTGAATAGTCCATTTTATATATTTGATCCCCTGATAAAATTAAAACATATTCTGGATCATATTTATCAATATACTCAATATTCTTAAAAATTGCATTTGCAGTTCCTTTATACCAATCTCCCCCATCATTTTCCTCTTTATATGGAGACAATACACTTACCCCACCATCTCTTCTGTCTAAATCCCAGGGAGCTCCTATACCAATATGTTTATTTAATTCCATTGGCTTATATTGTGTTAATATACCAACTGTATTTATACCAGAGTTTAAACAATTGCTTAAAGCAAAATCAATAATTCTATATTTCCCACCATAAGGCACTGCTGGCTTAGCAATATTTTTAGTTAAAGCTCCTAATCTAGTTCCTTGACCACCTGCAAGCACCATAGCTATAATTTCTTTCTTTCTCATTATCCTTACCCTCTCTCATATTTTTTATCTTACAAGTTCTTGTATATAAGTTCTGAGCCCCATATTCCAGTAACATATTCTTGTATTGTTCTATCTGATGAGAATATGCCTGAATGAGCAATGTTTATTCCACACATTTGCTGCCATTTATTTTGATCTCTATATAATCCATCAATTTTATTTTGAGCTTCTATATATGCCTCAAAATCCTTTAATACAAAGAATTCATCATTATACGTAATTAAATTCTCATGAATACTTTTAAATGCTTCCTTATCTCCGTTATATTTACCATTTACTAAATCATTAATAACATTCTGTAAGCGCTTATTTTCATTACATACTTTAATAGAAGAATATCCACCATTATTTGTGTAATCCAAAACTTCTCTTGCTGTTAATCCAAAAATAACAATATTATCTTCTCCAACCTCATCCTTTATTTCTATATTAGCACCATCTAAAGTAGCTATTGTTACTGCACCATTCATCATAAATTTCATATTTGAAGTACCTGATGCTTCTTTGGTAGTTGTTGAAATTTGTTCACTTAAATCAGCAGCTGGAATAATTTCCTCTGCTAAAGATACACTATAATTTTCTAGAAATACAATTTTTATTTTGTCTTGTACCCTTTTATCATTATTAATTGTATTTGCTAAAGAATTTATTAATTGAATTGTATTTTTAGCTAGATAATATCCTGGAGCTGCTTTTCCAGCAAAAATAAATGTTCTTGGAACAATATCTAAATTTGGATTTTCAAGAATTTGATTATAAAGGTCCATAATCCTTAAACAATTTAAAGTTTGTCTCTTATATGCATGTATTCTTTTTACTTGAACATCAAAAATTGAATCTGGATTTACCTTTATTCCATTCTTTTTATAAATAATATCTGATAATTCTGCTTTATTATCTCTTTTGATTTTATGAAGCTCTTGTTGTATACGTTCATAATGAGCATATTTTTCAAAATAAATTAAATCAGTTGGATGCTTTATGAACGCACTACCTATAGTATCTACTAATAAATTTGATAAAGCTGGATTACTCTTTAAAAGCCATCTTCTATGAGTAATTCCATTTGTTTTATTATTAAATTTATTTGGATACATATAGTAGAAATCTGACATTTCTTCTTTCTTAAGTATTTCTGTATGAAGTTTAGCAACTCCATTAACACTATGACTTCCCACAATAGCTAAATGGGCCATTCTAATTTGGTTATCACCTATTATCGCCATTCTAGAAATTTTATCCCACTGCCCTTCATATCTTTCCCATAAATTCTTACAAAATCTCTCATTAATTTCTTCAATTATCATATATATTCTTGGCAATAGCTTTTTAAACATTTCTACTGGCCATTTTTCTAAAGCTTCTGCTAAAATAGTATGATTTGTATAAGAAACTGTATTACTTGTTATTCTCCATGCTTCATCCCAAGATAATCCTTCCTCATCTAATAAGATTCTCATAAGTTCAGGAATAACAAGGGTAGGGTGAGTATCATTAATATGAATTACTACCTTTTCATAAAAAGCTCTTATATCTCCTTGATGCTTTTTATAATGTCTAATAATACTTTGTACTCCTGCTGATACAAAGAAATATTGTTGTTTTAATCTAAGCATTTTACCTTCATAGAAAGAATCCTCAGGATATAATACCTGTGAAATTGATTCTACTGAATTCTTATATTCAATAGCCTGAAGAAAGTCACCTCTGCTAAATGAAGAATAATCAAAAGAATTATCTATAGGCTCTGCACTCCAAAGTCTAAGAGTATTGGCAGTTCCATTCTCATATCCAACAATTGGAGTATCATAAGGTACTGCAAGTACTGGTTCATAATCTAAATGATTAAAATATAATTTACCATCCCTATTTTGAACTTCTATTTTCCCACCAAATTTAACTACTTCAGCCTTTTCTTCTTTTCTTTTTTCCCATACGTTACCTGATCTTAGCCAATCATCAGAAACTTCAACTTGCTTACCATCGATAATTTTTTGTTCAAAAAAACCATATTTATATCTTATTCCACATCCATTACCAGGTATATTTAAGGAAGCCATCGAATCTAAGAAACAAGCAGCGAGTCTTCCAAGGCCACCATTACCTAATCCTTGATCCTGTTCATATTCTTCTAATTCTTTTAAATCAATATTTAGTTCTTTTAATGCTTCTCTACAAACATCCAAGATACCTAAATTTAATAAAGAATCTCCAAGCAATCTTCCAAGTAAAAATTCCATTGAAAAATAATATACTTGTTTCTCCTTTGTTTTATTATATTTTTTATTTGTATTCATCCATTCTTGAACTACATACTCTTTTATTAAGCTTCCTAAAGCTTCATACTTTTGCTTATTATTCCCATCTTGAATATCTTCACCATGGATGGATTTATATTTGTTTATATACGCTTTTTTGAACGTTTTTTTATCGATTGTAATCAACTTGTTTGCCCCCAATCATAGTTTATCTTTTTTCTTATCTATTAGTACCAACAAAGTGCTTCCTTATAAAGCTTCTCATATTCTCTTGCTGATTTTTCCCAGCTATTATTTGAATTCATTGCTTGATTTATTATTCCATTCCATTTCCACTTATCCCAATATATATTTAAAGCATAATCTGTAATATTATATAATTCATCGCCATTAAAGTTTCTAAAACTAAAACCGTTTCCTATCCCATTGAATTCATTGTAAGGTACTACAGTATCCTTTAATCCACCTGTTTCCCTAACTATTGGAATGGTTCCATACCTTAATGCTATTAATTGACCTAAACCACAAGGTTCAAATTTTGATGGCATCATAAATAGGTCACTTGCTGCATAAACTTTATGGGCTAGATTATTATCAAATCTAATATTTGTAGATATTTTATCTCCCCACCTATCTTTTAATCTCCAAAAGGCTTCTTCGTAATCTCTATCTCCATTTCCAACAACTACAAATTGAACATCTCTATCATATAGTAATCTATCAATCATATATAACACTAAATCTATTCCTTTTTGTCTTGTTAGTCTTGAAATAAGTCCTATTATTGGCGTATCTTCTTTTTGATATAACCCTAAATCTTTTTGAAGCTGTATTTTATTCTTTCTTTTAGCTTCATAAGGATCACTTCCAAATTGATGATATATATATGGATCAGTTTGAGGATTATATTCTTCATAATCAATTCCATTTAGTATTCCTCTAATTGCATAGCCTCTCTCTCTTAAAAGTCCATCTAATCTTTCACCATATTCTGGGGTTCTAAATTCATTTGCATAGGTATAGCTTACTGTAGAAATTTTATCGCTATAATTTATTCCGCCTTTCATAAAGCTAACGCCTTTATCAAATTCTAAACTTTTATTTAAGTATGGCTCCATATCATATCCAAATAATTCAGGTAATATTTTAGGATCAAATACTCCTTGGAATAATAAGTTATGAATTGAATAAACAGTTTTTATTCCTCTATAAAATTCATCATATTTAGCATATTCTAAAGTTAACAAAACAGGAATCATTCCTGTCTGCCAGTCATTACAGTGTATTACATCTGGTCTCCAATCAATTTGTCTTAGAAGTTTTAATACAGCTCTGTCAAAAAAAGCAAATCTTTCTGCATCATCATAGTAACCATATAACCCATCTCTATCAAAATAAGCTTCATTATCTAATAAGTAATAAGTTACACCATCTTGGTAATACTTTAAAACTCCACAGTACTTTCTTCTCCATCCAACCTCAACCATAAACCATTTTTGAAATTCTAATTTATTTTTAAGTTCATAATTTATACCTTTATATTTAGGAATTACAACTGCAACTTCAAGACCATTTTTACTTAATTCTTTAGGTAATGCTCCCATTACATCTCCAAGTCCACCTGATTTTATAAAAGGACTTGCTTCAGAAGCAACTAGTAATACTCTCATTATTTTTTCCTCCTCTTATCTAAAGCTAATACTAGTGTTCCCATTGGTGGGACCTTAATTGTCAAACTATAATTTTGATTATGTTTCTTTTTATCTTTTGCCACTAATTTTTCATCACCTATAATTTGTCCAGAACCACCATATTTCTTATCATCACTATTAAATATTTCCACATAATCTTTTAAATATGGAACTCCAATATCAAAATCGAAATATACAACTGGTGTAAAATTAATTACAAATATTAAAGTATCTTCTTCTTTTTTTCCTTTTCTCATAAAAGCCAAAATACTTTGATTTTTGTTGTCTGCATCTATCCACTCGAATCCCTCTGGTGCATAATCTAGTTCCCAAAATGCTTTATTTTCTTTATACAATAGATTTAAATCTTTTACGTAATTTTGAAGTTTTTTATTCATGTCAAATTCTTCAACTAGGTTCCATTCTAATTCTTCATATTCTCTCCATTCAATAGGTACCCCAAGTTCATTACCCATAAAAGTTAACTTCTTGCCTGGGTGTGACATCATATATGCTAAGAAAGTTCTTACTCCAGCAAATCTGTTCCATTCATCACCAAACATTTTGTTTAATAATGATTTCTTACCATGAACTACCTCATCATGAGAAATTGGCAAAATATAATTTTCTGCGTAATTGTACATCATAGCAAAGGTTAATTTTCCATGATGACCTTTTCTAAATAAAGGATCAATTTTAATGTATTCTAATACATCATTCATCCATCCCATATTCCATTTAAAATTAAATCCTAATCCTTCTTCTCTACAAACATTTGGCCATGCAGTTGATTCCTCTGCAATCATCATTATATTTTTACATTTTTCAGATATTACTTTATTTAAAGTTTTAATAAAATCGATTCCCTCATAGTTTTCATTTCCACCATATTTGTTTGGCTTCCATTGTCCATATCCTCTGTCATAATCAAGATATAATATATTTGATACTGCATCTACTCTTAATCCATCTATGTGAAATTCGTTAATCCAATATAGGGCATTTGATATTAAAAAGCTTTTCACCTCAGCTTTACCCAAGTCAAAGTTTGAAGTTCCCCATCCCGAATTATCTGCTCTCCAGCGTTCTTGATATTCATAAGTAGGTGTTCCATCAAACATATATAATCCATGTTCATCTCTACAAAAATGACCAGGTACCCAGTCTAAAATTACACTAATATTTTTTTTATGAAATTCATTAACTAATTTCTTAAATCCTTCCTTTGTTCCATATCTTGAAGTAACTGAATAATATCCTGTTCCCTGATAACCCCATGAGGCATCTAAAGGATGCTCAACAAGAGGCATTATTTCAACATGTGTATACCCCATTTTCTCAACATAATCTGGTAATATTTCACTAATTTCTTCATAAGTCATAAACTTATTATCTTTTGTTTTCCAAGAACCCAAATGTACTTCATATATATTCATTGGATTGTTATAAATATTTTTTCTTTTTCTCCTAGTAATGAAAGAAGTATCTTCCCATTTAAACCTTTTTTCCTCACTAATAATTGAAGCATTATTAGGTCTTACTTCAGATTCAAAAGCAAACGGATCACTTTTATATGTTAATTTATTATTTTTATCCTCTACAACAAATTTATATTTAGTACCAGGCTTAATATCTTTTATAAAAATGCTCCATAGTCCATTTTTAGATATTTTCTTTAATTTATACTTATTTTCAACTTTAAATAAATTGAAATCACCTGAAACATAAATAGCTTTTGCATGTGGTGCCCAAGTAGTAAACCTTATTCCTTCAACGTTGTTTTCAGTAACCTTATGAGCTCCCATAAATTTATATGCTTCGTAATTTGTACCATTATGAAATGAATTAATTTTTACTTTTAAATCATCTTTAGATTTACAGGTTTTTTTCCTAGTTTCTTTTATTTTACTTTCAGTATTTTTATTACCATTTATATTACTGCTATCATTTAAATTCTGTTTTATTGTCTCCATCTTTAAATTATTGTTAATTTTATTTACCTGCTTATTCATCTCCTAAAAATACCTCTCCTTCTATGATGCTATCCCTTAATATAAGTATATCGCTATTAGTTTTGTATTTGTATTACATTTTTGTAAACTAAATCGCATTTATTTTGTTTTTTCCTTTTTTAGGATTTTTATTTATCGCTACTTAATTGTAATAAATTTACTCTTAAAAGTAAATACATTACCTTCAATAATTTCAATTATTTGTAATTATGTATAGAAAAAAAGATATATCTTGAATTATTCTTTATAAAACAAGATATACCTTTATTATTGATATTTACTATTATTTAATTAAATTTTCTCCAGTCATTTCATTTGGAACATTTAACCCTAAAACATTAAGCATTGTTGGTGCTATATCAGCTAATTTACCTTCTTTTAAAGTTCTTCCATCTGTATTATTAGATACCCATAGGAATGGAACCTTATTTGTTGTATGAGCTGTAAATGGGTTTCCTGTTGAGAAGTCAACCATTGTTTCTGCATTTCCATGGTCAGCAGTTATAAATACAGTCCCATCTTTTTCAAGAACTTTATTAACTACTTTTCCTAAACATTCATCAACTGTTTCAACTGCTTTTATAGCAGCCTCAATTATTCCAGTATGCCCTACCATATCAGGATTAGCAAAATTTAATATTATCATATCATATTTATCAGAATCTAATCTTTTTATTAATTCATCTGTTACTTCATATGCAGACATTTCTGGCTTAAGGTCATATGTTGCTACCTTTGGTGATGGAATAAGTGCTCTATCTTCACCTTCATTTTCCTTTTCAACTCCACCATTAAAGAAGAAAGTAACATGAGCATATTTTTCTGTTTCAGCAATTCTTAATTGATTTAATCCTTGACTAGAAACATATTCTCCTAATGTATTTACTAAAGTTTGAGGTTTAAATGCTACTTCAACACCTTCTAAAGTTTTGTCATATTGAGTCATTGTAACAAATGTTAATTCTAATGTATCTCTCTTAAATCCATCAAAAGTCTTATCATTTATAGCTCTTGTAATTTCTCTTGCTCTATCTGGTCTAAAGTTAAAGAATATTACAGAATCTCCATTGTTAATTGTTGCTTTTGCATGACCATTTTCAGTTATTACACATGGTAATACAAATTCATCTGTTTTATTGTCAGCATAAGACTTTTCAATTGCTTCTACTGCACTTGTAGCTTCTTCACCTTTTCCTAAAACTAATGCATTATATGCAAGTTCAATTCTTTCCCATCTATTATCTCTATCCATCGCATAATATCTACCACTAATTGTAGCTATTTCACCAACACCAATTTCTTTTATCATTTCTTCTGTTTTTACAATGAAGTCTTTTCCTGATGATGGTGGTACATCTCTTCCATCCATAAATGCATGAATATATACTTTTTGTAATCCTTGCTCTTTAGCAAATTGAAGTAATCCTTTTAAATGATCTATATGTGAATGTACTCCTCCATCTGATAATAAACCTAATAAATGAAGTGCCTTATTATTATCCTTAGCGTTTTTCATTGCCTTTAATAATGCTTCATTTTCAAAAAAATCTCTATCTTCAATAGATTTAGTTATTCTTGTTAATTCTTGATATACTATTCTTCCTGCACCAATGTTTAAATGTCCAACTTCTGAATTTCCCATTTGTCCTTCAGGAAGTCCAACTGCCATTCCACTAGCATTTAAAGTAGTATGTGGATATTCTTTAATTAATCTGTCAAAGTTAGGTTTTTTAGCTAACTCAACAGCATTTCCTTCTGATTTTGGAGCATTTCCAAATCCATCTAAAATCATTAACATTACAGGTTTCTTTGCCATAATTTCCTCCATTATATCTATAATTTAATACCATACAGTATTATTTTAATTTTTATTGACTTTATTATACTACAAAATATTAAATTCACATAGTTATGTAAACATTATTATAAAAAAAATCGCCTTAGCGACTTTTTTTATTTTTCAACGGAATAAAAACATCTTTTGGGAGATATGATTTTTCCATCTTCTTTTAAACTTTTAATTGCTTTATCAACATCTTTTTTATCCACTCCTAAAGCTTCGGCAATTTGACCTCCCTTTAATGGCTCTTCTGATGTTTCTAATAAATTAATTACTTTTTCTTTTATATCCATTACTATATCAGCTCCTTAAATATATTATATATAATCCCTAAGAATTAATCAATAATTACTATTATCTGATAGATGCTATTTGATATTCCTTAATACTTCCAATAAGTATTCCCAAACTCTTTTTGTAGAAGATATTGATAGATTCTCTTCTGGAGTATGTGCATCTCTTATATCCGGTCCAAAGCTTACCATATCAATTGCACCTAATTTTTCTTGGAACAATCCACATTCAACTCCTGCATGAATAGCATATACCTTCATATCTTCACCAGTCATTTCTTTATATACTTTTAAACATATTTCTCTTGCCTTTGAATCTTTTTTATATTCCCAAGCTGGATATCCTGCATTAGCTGAAAATTCTCCTCCTAATATTTCTGTAGTAGATTTTATTTTATTTACTATATCATTTTTTAAAGAAGTAATAGAACTTCTAACTGCACTATCAAATTCAATTTCTTCATTATAAGTTTTAACTATCCCTAAATTAGTAGAACTTTCAGTAAGATTTTCTATTGTGGTACTCATTGTATTAACCCCGTTTGGATATAAATATAATAAATTGATTATTCTCTTTGTACAATCTAATGATATTATTTCATTATTATCTGAAATATTTTCTTCTAAAATAATATTTAAACCTGGATCTTGATTTATTAATTCATTTTTTATAATATTACTCATTTCATTAACGGTATCTTTTAAAACATCTTTGTATTTTTCATCAATAAAAATTATACCTTCAGATTCCCTTGGTATTGCATTATTCTTTGATCCACCATTTATAGAAATTAATCTATATTCGAATTTTGAAAATATTTCTTTTAATATTCTTCCTAATATTTTATTAGAATTTCCTCTCCATTTATCTATATCTGTTCCAGAATGTCCACCTTTTAGCCCCTTAACTTTTATTTTATATTCCAATCCGTTTTTTTCTTTTTTTTCTTTTTCTAATTTTATAGCACTTCTGGTTCTAATACCTCCAGCACAACTTACTAATAAATATCCCTCTTCTTCAGTATCGATGTTTATTAGTATCTCACCTTTTAAATGTTCTTTTCTTATATTAATTGCACCTGTCATTCCAGTTTCTTCATCTGTAGTCAAAAGAATTTCAAGTGCTGGATGTTCTATATTATTATCTTCAAGTAATGCCATAGCATATGCTACAGCTATACCATCATCAGCCCCTAATGTAGTTCCTTCTGCATATATTTTATCTCCATCTACTACAAGTTTTAAAGGATCTTTATTAAAATCATGAATAGTTTCATTATTCTTCTCACATACCATATCCATATGTCCTTGTATAATTACTGTAGGCGCATTTTCATAACCTTTAGTAGCAGGTTTTTTTATTATTACATTTAATGCTTCATCTTGAATAACTTCTAAATTTAGTTTTTTAGCAAAATTAACTAAGAAATCACTAATACCTTTTTCATTTCCTGATCCTCTTGGTATTTCTGATATTTTACTAAAATTATTAAAAATTATTGAAGGTTCAATATTTTGTAAATTTTTCATGATTACTCTTCCTTTCACCTTTTTCTATGGTACTATTATACTAATATAAATTTTAGTATTCCATATATATATTTTTTTATTTTAGAAATAATATAACATAGATATAAACAAGGAGGGTGCAAGAATGCAAAAAACAAAAATGATTTTTACAATAGGTCCAGCAAGTGATAATAAAGAAACATTAAGTAAATTTATTGATATTGGTATGAGTGCAGCAAGACTAAATTTTTCCCATGGTGATCATGAAAGTCACAAAGAAAAAATTGATATGATTAAAGAATTAAGAAAAGAGAAAAATACCTCAACAGCAATAATTCTTGATATTAAAGGTCCTAAAATAAGAACTCATAACTTTATTAACGGTGGAGTTGAATTGAAAAAAGGGCAAGCTTTTTCCTTCTTTTGCGATAAAGAAATATTAGGGGATGAAACACGTTGTTCTATAACCTACGATGTTTTATATAAAGATGTTGAAATTGGTGGAACTATTTTAGTTGACGATGGTTTATTAAAATTTAAAATTGTAAATATAATAGGTAAAGAAATTAAATGCACAGTTCAAGTTGGAGGCATAATTAAAAATCATAAAGGTGTTAATGTTCCTGGTGTTTCTATTAAACTTCCTTCTATAACAGAAAAAGATAAATCTGATATTGCTTTTGGATGCAAAATGGGAGTTGATTTTATTGCAGCATCTTTTATTAGAAAAGCAAGTGATATATTAGAAGTAAGAAAAGTCTTAAAAGATAATAATGGTGAAAACATTAAAATCATTGCCAAAATAGAAAGTCAAGAAGGCGTTGATAATATTGATTCAATTATTGAGGTAACAGATGGTGTAATGGTTGCTAGAGGTGACATGGGAGTTGAAATTCCTATTGAAAAAGTTCCTATAATTCAAAAATCTATTATTAAGAAATGTAATCATGCTGGCAAAATTGTAATTACTGCTACTCAAATGTTAGATTCAATGATAAGAAACTCCATGCCAACAAGAGCTGAAGCTTCTGATGTTTGTAATGCCATATTTGATGGAACAGATGCTATAATGCTTTCTGGAGAAAGTGCTTCTGGTAATTTCCCAATAGAAGCTGCTAAAACAATGTCTAGAATTGCAATGGAAGCTGAAGCTAATTTAAGTTACGATCATTTTAAAAGTGATAATTCTCTTGATATTTTATGTGATTATGCAGACGCTATTAGCTACTCAGCTTGTAGAACTTCTGTACTTCTAAATGCCAATGCAATTGTTGCTGCTACTAAAAGTGGGGCAACAGCAAGGTTAATATCAAAATATAGACCTAAGTGCCCAATTGTTGCAATCACTCCTCATGAAGAAGTTGGAAGAAGCTTAGCATTAAATTTTGGTGTTTTCCCAATAGAATGTGAAATGTTCAATACTACTGATGAAATCTTAAATGAATCTAGAAGAATTGCTCTAAATAATAATTTTGCAAAACCAAATGATTCAATTATTGTTGCTGCCGGTATGCCTACAACTCAAACTGGTGGAACAAATATGCTTAAAATAGAAAAATTATAATAAAAAAGTGCTATCGCTTTAGCTGATAAAAATCTGCTAGCGATAGCACTTTTTATTAATTATAATTTTAAATTTTTAAAAAGTTCTCCAAGAGATACTCCCTCATCAGAATCATTATATTTTTCGTATTCTTTATTTCCTTCAATAGCTTCTTTTATACTTAAACTTAATTTCTTATTTTCCTTATCTAACATTAATACTTTTACTTTAATTTTGTCTCCTACCTTTAAAACATCTGATGGCTTAGCAATATTATCATCAGTAATTTCAGATATATGAACTAAACCTTCTATTCCTGGTAAAATCTCAACAAAAGCACCAAATGCCGCTAATCTTACTACTTTTCCTTCGAAAATGCTATTTTCTTTAATTGAATCTCCATGGACTTTCCAAGGCTCTTTTTCTACATCTTTTAGAACTAGTGATATTTTTTCATTTTCTCTATCTACCTCTGAAATAAATACCTCTACTTTATCTCCAACTGACACAACATCTTCTGCTTTATAAACCCTTTCCCAAGACAAGTCATTTAAATGAATAAGACCTTGAATATTTCCTATATCAACAAATGCTCCATATTTAACAATTTTAGTTACAACTCCAGTTACTTTTTCTCCTGCTTTTATGTTAGCCCATTGTTCTTTCTTTTTCTTATTGAATATTTCTTCTTCAATTACTTTTCTTGACCCAACAATTTTTCTATTTCTAAAATCTAATTCTATTATTTTGATCTCTAAATCTTTTCCAATTAAATTTGATAATTCAATTCTTTCTCTTGAAGCTAGAGACCCTGGTATGAAGACTCTAATACCTCCATAATAAGCAACTAAACCACCTTTAACCTCTTCTTTAACTTTTACGGATATATTAGTGTTGTTCTCATATGCATCCTTTATCTCTTGCTTTTCTATAACATTTAGTGCTTTAATTCTAGATAAAGATACATATCCCTCACCATCATTAGGTGAAAGAACATAAACTTCAATTTCATCGCCCTTATTAACTACTTCTAATGGGTTTAAGCCTTCATGTGTTAATTCTTCCTTTGTAATTAATCCATCAAAGGCATAATTTATATTAACAGCTACTTCTTTATCATTTACTTCTATTACTTTTCCCTTTAATATATCTCCTGTTTGAATTCTTTTCACATCATATTCATCTAAAAAATCCTTCATTGTGCTATCCATATTATTCACTCCTTATTATTTCTTTAGTTCCATATTTTATTGTAAACTATGGCATATTTTTGTACTACTATAAATAAGCATTTTTAAGAATAATCTTAAAAATGCTTTAAATTATCTACTGTATTCTTCTTTTTTTAATTTGTTTATTTCTTCATAGCAATAGTTAATAATATCACTTCTTTTTATAATACCTATAAAGATTCCATCATCATCAACTACTGGTACAAAATTCTGATTAACAGATAAATTAATTATACTATCTATATCTGAATTAATTGAAACGCTTTTATGCTTAACTCTTCTAGGAATATCCTGAACTTTTACTAATTCAGTATTTCTAAAATTTAATTCTGGAGTATTCTTAAGTTTCCATAATAAATCTCCTTCTGTTAATGTTCCAACATACTTCCCATGTCTATCTATTAACGGAATAGCTGTATAACCGTGATATTCCATTTTCTCCATCACCTGTCTCATAGATGATTCAAGATTTTCACATACAACTTCATTCTTAGGAGTTAAAAAAAATGCTATATTCATACCTATCCCCTTTTATCAATACATTAATATATTAATTTTATCACAAATAAGTTATTTATTAAAGAATAGCTATATGTCAATTCCGGCTAATTTCATTAAGTATACAGCATTTTGTGTAGTACTCTTTCCTTTTCTAAGCTTATAATCAAATTTGATTTTATTGTCTTCATAGTATTCTCTAAAATTATAATTTTCCACTTCAGTCATTTCTTTTTCTAAATCACATAATTCTAAATCATGAGTAGACAATAACCCAATTACACCACAATCAATTAATTGCTTAATTAATACTGTAGCACCAGTATGTCTATCCTTAGAATTAGTTCCCTTGAAAATTTCATCTAATAAGAAAAATATTTTCTCTCCTTTTTTACATGCTTCCATAATAAGCTTTATTCTTAATATTTCTGCATAAAAAGATGATATACTTTCTTCTAAATTATCCTTTGTTCTCATGCAAGTATATACATTCATTATTCCACACTTAAAGCTTTTTGCACAAGATGGTGCTCCTATATATGCAAGTATTATATTAATTCCAACTGACCTTAAGAACGTACTTTTACCAGACATATTTGATCCAGTAATTAATGTTATTTGTTTAGGCTTTGATAACTCATAATCATTAGCTACAGCTCTTTCCCCAATTAAAGGATGTGCTATTTTTTCTCCAATCACTTCCATATTATCTGAAATAGAAGCATATGCCCAATTTTCATTATCGAAACTTAAATTAGCTATACTTGATAAAGCATCAAATTCTGCCATTACATCTAACCAATTTTCTACCTTGTTTCCATTTTCACTTTTCCATTTATTTAAATTATATATTATAAAAACATCAGCAAAAGCAAAAATATTTAAAAGAAAGAAATATGCATTTGCACTTGAGTCTCCTACCCAATCTAAAAGAGAAGATAATTTTCCCATTTCTTTTTTACAAGATACATTAGAATTATTATTTAATTTGTTCTTTAACTTATTTAAATATTCTGATTGAAAATTTTCATCTTCAATTAAAGATAAAATGTTAGCATAAGCTTTTACACTATATTTTACAGAATGAAATAGATTAATTGCATCATCTTTATCTTTTGTAAGAACCTTCACTGCAACATAATTAATCATTAAGTCAAGAATTAAAATAGAAAAAGGAATTATATTTAACAGCATAAGAAAAATTCCTATCATAGTAATTCCAATAAAAATTGATGCAATAACAAGTTTTATTATTCCATTATTAGATTTATTAGTACACCACTTTATTAAACTTTCTAATTCTTCTCCTTTATTCTTCTTAAATGTACTATCAATATATAACTTTTGTCTCCACTTTACTTTATCACCTAATTCTTTTATAGCTTTTTGTTTTAATAATACTTCCTCTTTACTTGGGAGTTTATTTATGGATAGTATTTCACCTAATCTTTTTCTTCCTTTTTTTGTTCTTGTAGTATTAATCATTTGAAACAATGAATTTTGCCCAAATATATCTAAATCATTACAGAAAGGATGCCCCTCTTCAACTAAATCTTCACCTTTATCTTCGAACTCTCTATATTTACCATTCAATCTTTTAAGACCTTTTTCATTTACTTCAACTGTTATCTCTAGGTTTTCTTTTATTTTCATTTTCTTACCATGGATATTAGCAACAATAATAAATACAACAATTGTAATTATTATTGCAATTATAGCATTATATACTCCTGAACTGCTATAAAGCTTCCAAGAAATAAATAATCCCAAAAGCAAAATAATTAATCTACTCCATCCAATTTTAGCAATAATTCTATTTAATTCTTCTATTTTTTTATTGGACTCTTCTATATTTTCTTTATAAAACTTTTCTGCTTTACTCATAATATACCTCTCTATACATGTTTTCTATTTAAAGATAACATACTTAATAAAAAATTCCAATATTTATATAAAACATAGTATAAAAGAAAAATGCTATCGCTTACAGTCTTATTCCTTAAAGCGATAGCATTATTTTCTATTTTAATGCATTTAATATTTTATCAAGATTTTCTTCCATAGCTTCAAAGTATGTTTTTCCCTCAACTTTACCTTCTAAGCTATATAGCTTCTCAACATTTCCATTTATTTCTTTTGCTAGAGTTTCTGCTTCTTTAGAAGACTCAGAGCTTTCAGAAAAAATTATTTTTATTCCATTTTCATTACAGAAATTAGCTAAAGCTTCATAAGTTTTTGCTGTTGGCTCTCCTTCGCCATATATATCCTTTAATGATTTTTGATTTAAATCAAAATCTCTACATAAGTATCCAAATGCCTTATGAGCTGTTATGAAATTCTTATTGGGTACATCTTTAAATTTATCCTTATAGTTAGCTAATAATTCATTTGCTTGATTCTTAAAATTATTGTAATTTGACTCATAATAATCTTTATTTTCAGAATCAACTTCTATTAATGCGTCGGCAATGACTCTACACTGATTTTGAGCCTCTTCTAAGCTAAGCCATAAGTGTGGATCTTTCTTCCCATTATCATCAATAATATTTGATTTAATACTACTGTCTATAAACTTTACATTAGAATCAGATTCATCAATTATTTTTTTCAAATCATCAACCCAATGCTCCATATCTACCCCATTATATATGAATAACTTTTTACTTTGTATATTCTCGCTATCTCTTGTCTTTAATTCAAAATCGTGAGCCTCTACGTTATCAGGCACCACACTGTTAACCTCTACTTTATCCCCACCTATATATTCTACAAATTCTTTTATAGGACTTATTGATACTGCTACTTGAAGTTTATTACTTTCTACCTCTGTTTTATCTTTACTAGTACAACCTAAAAGTATTATTGGAACCATAGTTAACAATAATACACAAAATGATATGATTTTTTTCATTTTTGATCTCCTTTTTTGCATATGATTTGCATTTGCACATTTATATTTTATACTCATATCCTTTATATGTCAATATCATATCTACTAAAGATTAATATAATTAGAATCAATTCCCTCTTTTTTTAGTAACTCTTCCTCTTTTCTTTGGCAGGTGAACATTATAATTTGTCCTTTTACCTTTGAATTAATTAATAATAATGCTTTTCCCCTTCTATAATCGTCATATTGTATTAAAGCATCATCTAAAATAACTGGGCATTCTTCATCATTAAATAACAGCTCAATTAATGCTAATCTTAATGAAATATACAATTGATCTAATGCCCCATTACTTAAATATTTTCCATGAAATAAATTCAGTTTATCTCTTACAACCATACTATAATCACTTGATAATTTAACTTCTAAATATTTATTATCAGTTAAAAATTTAAAATTCTTTTCAATTCTTTTATTTATTTCTGGTCCTATATTCTTTCTTATTTCATCTACAGAATCATTTAGTGTTTTTAAGGCTAAATCTATAGCTTTTACTTCCTTTTCTTCTTTTTCTATTAATGATTTAACTTCTTCAAGTTCTTCTTCCACTTGCACTATATCTCTTTTACCTATTAATCTAGTATTAATAAGATTTTCTATATCTTTAATTTTCTTTTCACATTCTAATAGTTCATGTGTTTTTCTTTTTTCATTAACCTCAATTTCTTCTTCTGATTCATAAGAATATGGATTATTTTCAGTTATTAAATCTTTTAATTCATTTTTTATTTCTTCTATGTCTCTGTCCTTTAAAAGTACCTCGTATGTTTGTTCTATAGAAACCAAGCTATTATGAGTTTCTTCTAGCTTCTTAATATTATCCTTATATTCCTTTAAAATTACTCCTGCATCAAGAATATCATTAATTTCTATTCCTATTATTTTGAATTTATCTCTAATTACACTTTCATTATATTTTATATCCCTATCTAATTGTTTTAAAAGATTCTCTTTCCCATCTAAATCAAATTTAAATTTTTGATATTCCTCCATTAACTTTTCATAATTATTAATTTTGACTAATACATCCTCTATATTGTTACATTCAGATTCTCTTCTTATATCATTTATAAATTTAATATTATTATTAAATTCTTGTTTAGCCTTAATGTACTCATCACTATTCATAATATTTCTTTTTTCATTTATACTTGCTAAACTTGTCTCTTCATATTCTTGGTATAATGTATACCTTCTTAATATACTTAAAAGTTCTGTATAATCTTTAGCATTTGATAATTTTACATACTTATTTAAATTATCCTCTATGGCTTTAATCTCATTATTTGTTTTAGTAATTTTTATATTTATTTTTTTATTTTCATTTACTTCTTTTATATTTAATACAGCTTTTAAAGTAATAAGAACTCCTAAAACAATAAAAGCCATTCCAAATATTCCCAAAATATTTCCTAGGAAAGAAGTTATAGCCCCTAATAGAAATAAAATAACACCTACTCCTAAAAAAACATAGTTATACATTGGGTTTTGATTTTTATGTTTGTTTTTCTCAGCTAAAAATTTTAATTCATGAAGCTTATTTTCGTAATCAATAAAAAGCATCTCAATATTTTCTTTATAATTTTTTATTGCTGAAAATTTATTAAGCTGTTTTTTTCTATTTTCAAGATTTTTCTCTTCTTTTAATATTTCGTTATTTAAGTTTTCAACTGTTCTTATTTTGTCACTAAGCGTTTGTTGCTTATATTTTATTTTTATTAGCTCTTCCCTTAAATTGTTACCAAACTTTTTAATAAAACTATATTCATTAATTTTATTTTGGACTTCTTCTATATGATTATAAGTTATTTTATATTCTTCCCCTATTTCATCCCTTCTATCTAAAAGTCTTAGGTAGTTATTATTTTCATCTTCTAAAATCTCAATTAAATTACTATCAATAATTGCATTACCCTTATTTAGGTTATTTTGTATTTCTTCTTCTTTTTTCTTAAGCTCTTCAGATTTCCTTAAGTAATCTAAAATATCTTTATACTCTTCTTGTAATTTTAATTTTTTTATATATTTTTTATATACTTCAAGTTTGTTTATTTCATCCTTAATTTCTGTTCTTTTAATTTTTTCATTATATAATTCACTTTCTCTTTCTAAGTTTTCTTCTGAAATTTTATATAACTGATATCTTTCTTCTAATAGGTTTGCTTCTCTATTTTTTAATATATCAAGACTACCATTTCCTCTAGGTGTTATTAGCTCTTTTTTCATATTATTTAATTTTTCAAAAGCTCTTGAAACAGGTACTTCTTCTTCACCACAGCCTAAAAAAGAGGTGATTTTATCCATTATTTCCTCTTCCTTATCCTTAGTGAAAAATACCCCCAACTGACTTATAAATAAGGTTTTTTCAAAAGTTGATTTATTTATTTTTAGAAAAGTTTTTCCTGGTTCATCTTCATTTATATTATCTACTTTTTCCCCAGTAATTGCATTGAGTATTATTGATGTATCATCTTTCTTAGTTGCTCCAAAGGTTCTTCTAATAATATATTCAAATCCTTCATTTTCAATAATTAACTCTCCACTAATTTTTTCGCCACTAAAAGGAATATACTTTTTTCTTTCCGTATCTCCATTTATTTTCTTTTTCCCAAATCCATAAAGCATTGTTTTTATGAAAATTTCAATTGTACTTTTACCTTTTTCATTTTCACCATAAATAACATTCATTCCTTTTTGGATTTTTAAATGTAAATCCTTAACACCACCAAAGGCAATTATTTTTATTTCCTTAATAATCATTAATTCTTACCTCCCAGTCAGAAAGGCTTTTAATTCCAAGTTTTAATGCAATTTTTATTATTTCTTCTTCCTCAGCATTTGCTTCATTAAGTTCATTCATTAACTTTTTAACAAATAATCCCTTAATGGAAAATCCTTTTGATATTTCTTCTATATCATACTTAACTGATGTCTTATCTTTAACTTTACAATAATAAAAATCACCTTTTATTTTTTCCCATAATAAGTTTTCATCTATATTAAAGTCTCCATTTATCTCGCCTACAAGAACAATTTTATATAAATTCTTTTTTCTATCCTCTTCACTTATTGAATTAATAATAATTGTTTTTACCTCCTCATAACCAAAAGCATTACTTATATCAATTCTCTTTTCCAAATAATTTCTCTTAGATGTTTTTACAAATTTCAAATCAGCATTTCCTTTTGATATGTATCCGTAAACTATGCCTTTATTTCCAAGCTCATCAAAACCTCTTCCTTGTGGACATCCAGAATAACTATAAAATGTTTTTCCTATTTTATTTATTCCTGAAAAGTTATGCCTATGACCAAGTGCTATATAATCCATATGAGTATTTTGTATTTCTTCAATAGTTATTGGATTATATTCATTACCTAGTTTTGATTTACTTATCTCTCCATGCAAAACCATAATATTTATTTTATCATCATCATATGAAAACCCACTTAATAGTGAATTTTTTTCATAAGTATTATTAAATGCAGCACCCCAAATATTTATATCAAATTCCTTAATATACACTTTTTCTAGCTGTCCTTTAAACACATAAACATTTGAAGGCCATTTAATTAATTTATAAAAGGAAGATTCACTATAAGGATCATGGTTTCCCGGACTTATAAATACTCTAGTTCTTTCTAGTTTTTTAAATGAATTCTCAATAAAGTAAATAGTTTCTTTATTGATTGTATAATTATCAAATATATCCCCTGCCAATAAGAATATATCTACACTTTTATCTATACAGAAGTTTATTATATTATTAAAAACCTCTTTTAATTCTTCTTTGTTAATTTTACTTTGTTTTTCTTGAACATCTCTAAAGGGTGTATCAAAATGAATATCTGCACAATGAACAATTTTTATCTTTTTCATTTTTTTCTCCTAACTACTACGAACCTTTGTTCTCATTTTATCATAAAATTATGAATAAATCAGCACAATGAAAAAAGATATTTTAAGATGAAAAATATCATCTTAAAATATCTCCTTTTTTGGTAGTTAGTTGAATACTAAATTAAGTTATTAATAATATAATATTACCTTAATCTTTCCTCATATTCTTCTACCATTCTTTTCACCATTTCACCACCAACGGACCCACATTGTCTTGCAGTTAAGTCTCCGTTGTAATCTGTAAATGGTACTCCTAATTCTTGTGCAACTTCATTTTTGAATCTTGCTAGACCATTTTTGGATTCTGGAACTAATGCTCTGTTTGACATGGCTGATCCCTCCTCTGGTTAATGACTATAAGTTATTTCACTTAATTTTTTAAGTTATTTAACTTACACTATTATATTGTCCTGAATAGATTTTAATATTCATAGTATATTAAGGTATCATCTCCTGATTTTTCTAATAATTTTATGTCTATGATTCAAGATATATTTAGGTTTTCACATTATAATTTCCTATACGTAAAAAAACATTCTAAAATGATGTAATATCATTTTAGAATGCCTTTTTTTAGGTAGTTAAAGTGCCTTTAATAATTAATAATTATTTTAAGCCACTTTCGTATTGTTCTACCATTCTTTTTACCATTTCACCACCAACGGATCCACATTGTCTTGAGCTTAAATCCCCGTTGTAATCTTTAAATGGTACACCCATTTCTTGGGCAACTTCATTTTTGAATTTTGCCAAACCATTTTTTGATTCTGGTACTAATGCTTTATATGACATGGCTGATCCCTCCTTTGGTTTAATGTTTATAAGCTAACTACTTATAAATAATAAGTTATTTAACTTACACTAATATATTGTCCCAAGTTTACTTTTATATTCTTGGTAATTTAATCCTATCTATTTTTTTCAATCCATTCTACTGCAAAATCTACTAATTCCCTTTGCTTCATAAAAACAAGCTCAGTATTCCCAAGTGGTACCTTTTTAACATTATGCCTTTCTTCAAAAGCTTTTCCTATATCAACGAAGTCTTCTCCATCTACATATAAAGTTTCGTAAGTAACCCATTCTCTTACTCCATTAACCATTATGGCACTACTTTCTTTCACTTTTCTTTTACTTTTATAATTTGCTTTTTCATCAGCTAAATGTATTGATGTATTTTTGTCATATCCTACTCCAATTAATAATACATATCCATCTAATTTATATAGTTTATCTACAGGTGAATTTTCACCAAATATATTTGATAACTCATGATTTTCAGTAATGAATTTCGCATTTTTACCATAAGCTGCAACAGATCTTGCTGGATGATCGCTTCTCAATGCTCCAGGCCATTTTCTAAACATTTCTGCAACTGCTCCCATAGTATTTGTAGGTGTAATATCCTTGTTATACGCAGGCCAATTATCTCTTATTGCTTGCCAATATTTTTCTGACACTTCATAATGTACCCCTGTAGAAGGATCTAGGTTTTTCCAAGATTGTGTTGGCATAATAATAGTTCCTTCATTCCCTACAGTTTCAATTAAACCTTCAATTATTGTTTGTGCTCCACCACATACATACCCTATATTTTTTAAAGAAGTGTGCACCATAATATTTTGCCCATTTTTTATTCCGCATAATTTTAATGCGTTTATAAATTCTTCTTTAATAACCATAACATCTTTATTTTCCATAAAATACCCTCCTTAATACATTTACTAATTATATTTTACCAAAATATAAAACAAATAGTAAAATAAAATTTTGTGTTTGGCTATGAAATTCCATTAAATTTTTATTTTTCTGTACAAAAAAAAATGCCTATATCTCAATGATACAGGCATTCTTCTATGTTATTTGGCAGGGGTGGAAGGAATCGAACCCTCCTCTGGAGTTTTGGAGACTCTTATTCTACCGATGAACTACACCCCTAGGACGAAATTAATTGTAACACGATAACCTTATATATGTCAACAAATAATTATTATTTCTTTTATACTAATATTGTAAATTCATTAATATTACTATATAATTATATTTTGATAGTCAAAATATTTTTTATTCAAATTATATAATAAGGAGTATGATTTATGAATATTAAACCATTAAAAATAGGAGAGTTATCAGTTTCTCTTCCAATAATACAAGGAGGAATGGGCGTTGGTGTTTCATTATCTAATTTAGCATCTGCCGTTACAAACGCAGGTGGAATTGGAGTTATTTCATCAGCTCAAATAGGATTTAGAGAACCTGATTTTTTTAATAATTCTTTAGAATGTAATCTCCGTACAATAAAAAAAGAAATAAAATTAGCTAAAGATAAATGTAAAAATGGAATTCTTGGTTTAAATGTAATGGTAGCTACTACCGGTTATGTAGAAACAATAAAAACTGCAATTGAAGCAGGTATAGACTTAATCATTTCTGGTGCTGGATTACCCACTAACCTTCCTGATATCGTCAAAGGCTCTAAGGTTAAAATTGCACCTATTGTTTCTTCATTAAAAGCTACAAAGGTAATTCTAAAACTTTGGGATAAGCATTATAATAAAACAGCAGATATGGTAGTAATCGAAGGTCCAGAAGCAGGTGGTCATTTAGGATTTAAAAAAGAAAATCTTGAAGAAGAGAGAATTCATTTTGATGAAACTATTTTATCAATTATTGATGAAGTAAAAAAATATGAAAAACTTTATTCAAAAGAAATTCCTGTTATTGTTGCAGGTGGGGTTTATACAGGATATGATATTGCTAAATATCTAAAGCTTGGTGCAAGTGGGGTTCAAATGGCTACAAGATTTGTTGCTACTCATGAATGTGACGCTTCAAAGGAATTTAAGGAAGCATATGTAAATTGTAAAGAAGAAGATATTACAATTGTTAATAGTCCTGTAGGGATGCCTGGAAGAGCTATATTAAATAAATTCGTAAAACATAGCAAAAGTTATAAAGAAAAAATTACACATTGCTATAATTGTTTAACTCCTTGCAACCCAAGTGATACACCTTACTGTATTAGCAGGGCATTAATTAATTCTGTTAATGGTAATGTTGATGATGGATTAATTTTTTGTGGTTCTAATGCCTATAGAATTGATAAAATAACAAGTGTTTCTGACCTTATGAATGAATTAAAGGAAGAAATTCTAAAAGCATAATAAAAAGTAAAAAATCATATATTTTTGGTGTTTTCACATCAAATATATATGATTTTTCTTATTACATAAATTTATTCTGGTACAATCATTACAACAGCATGAGCCTTCTTGACTACGCTTGCTGTAACTGAACCTATCATTCTAGTTAATCCTTTTTTAGTTGATTTAGTCATGACAATGAAATCAATTTTTTCTTCAGAAGCCTTTTTTAGAATTTCTTCTGCTGCATACCCAAAGGTAAAATATTTTCTTGTATCATATTCTCTTATTTGTTCTTCTGCAACATTTAGAACTTCCTCACCTAATTCTTGAGCTGTTTTTATTTCTTCGGAAACTGCCATACCATCAAAAAAAACAATTTCTCTAACATGCATTAATATAATTTCAGTAGTATCTTTTGGGAATAATTCCTTAATAAAATATAAAGAATGCATACTTCTTTCAGTACCATCTATTGGCACTAATACTCTTTTTTTATTCATGCTAATCACCTTCCATAAGATAATTATACTCCCTTATTAATTAGTTTTGATTAATATCTCATTTTATTTTAATAAAATTTACAATTTAATTCGTGAAATCAGAAAAAATTTCTTAACCCATCTGCAACTTCTAATGTTTTATTTCCCAATAATAAATGTTTTACAGTATGTTTCTTTACTTTATCATATCTATTAAAGATTTTTTTTGCTTCATGGTAGTTATTGTACACTTTCCAATACTTACACAATATGCATTTCTTTTCACCACATTCAATAAAATCTTTTACATCCTCTATTGGTATCCCTAAAAATATTCCTATTTCATGAGGACAATTATAAATAGAATATCTTTTCTTCAGTAAATATAAATTTATATAGGGATCATTTTCTTTTGGATATCCAATGGATATTAAAAACTCTTTATTATCTTTATAGGAAATACACTCCTCTATAATTTGCTTATCATATACTAGTACTATAAGAATTCTTTTACAATCTCTAAGATCCAAATACTCTAATCCTAATTCTTCTACAAATTTTGCTCCATGTTTTTTCCACGCTTCAAATAAAGTATAATGGTTTTTATGAATTGTTATTGTTACTGATGGTTTTACTTTTGATATAACTGTAGATAAATTGTAGACTAAATAATTTTCAATTAGGTCCTTACCATCTAAGATTTTTAGTCTATTATAAAATTTTTTATATTCTTGGTTTTCCATAATTATATCTTAGCAATACTTTGACCAAATTCAATACACTGGTCTTCGCTGCTTCCTTCTGGTTCATTTTGAATTATCAAACTATCAATAACTAAACTTCCTCCGTAAGAACTAATTCTTTCTTCAAAACTTTCCATCCATTCTCCATTACCCCAACCATAAGAGCCAAATAAGGCCACTTTCTTTCCATTCACCTTACCTGAAATTTCTTCAATAAATGGTTCAAACTCCGACTCTTCAATTACTTCATCTCCCATAGCTGGACAACCTAGAATAACAATTTCTTCTTCATTAAAAATATCAGGATTTGCTGAACTAACATTAACTATTTCAGCATCTTTACCCCCTTCTTTAATTCCTTCGGCAATAAGATTTGCCATTTTTTCTGTATTTCCAGTTCCTGACCAATAAACTATTTTCATTTTAACTCCTCCTATTAATATTTTTCCTAAAATTATATTTTTTATCATTATATTAATGATAACATTTCTCAATTGAATTGAAAATAGTTTTCAACAAAAAAAAATACCTTAATATTCTTTTTTAGAATACTAAGGTATTTTTTTGAATCTTTGATAATCATTTATTAAAATATTTATGTTTATTTTAGTATTATTTTATAGGACATAGTATGTTCTTTTCCTCTGCCTAACTTAATTATCCCTTCTTTTTCTTTAAATTCACCCTTAAATTTATTATAATCAGCATGTCCAAACCATGGTTCAATACAAATAAATGGTCTTGTTTCCTCTGGAGCCCATAAAGCTAAATATTTAAAATCTCCCAGTTCCACTTTAATTTCTTCATCCCTAATATTTGATTTTAATGATACTGATTTGGATTTTAAATGATCAAATATTAATGTTCCATTACTAAAGGTTTTATTATTTAATCTAATTATACTTGTATTTTTTAAGTAGTTAATTTTATTTCCTGTTAGTAAGTCATTTTTATCAATTTCAAATATAGATGCATCTTCAATGCATTGAAATTCCAAATAATATTCATTTAAATCATCCTCTTTATTAAATGGGCAAAAGAAGCATGGATGAGAACCTAAAGAAAAATATATATCTTCATCATCAATATTTTTAACATTAAATGTAATACTTATTTCATTTTCAAATATAGAATAGGTAGTTTCTAACAAAAATTTGAATGGATAGCTTTTTAAAGTATCTTCGCTATATTTTAATTCGAATTTTATTTCATTATCATTTTTGCTAATAAGATCATGTTTATATCTATTAGCAAATCCATGTTGTTTTAGGGTATATTTTTTATTATCAACTTTTATTTTTCCACTTTTTACATTGCCTATTATAGGAAACAATGTTGGAGCTGACATATTCCATCCAAATGATCTCCCATTCCAAAGAATATCACGATTACTTCTTTTGTTTGTAATGGAGTAAATTTCTCCGCCTTCATTACTTGCTGTTATTTTAACATAATCATTTTCCAAAGTATGAATCATAATATCACTTCCATTTTTATTTTTTATTTTCCTTTTCTAATAATTCAATTACATCCAATAAGTTGTTTAATATTTTATAAGACTTTTTCTTCATATCCTCATCAGGTTCTTTCATATCTGGAATATTAATTGGTACCATACCAGCTAAATATGCTGCCTCAATTCCCGCCCCTGAATCTTCTAGGACCATACATTCTTTAGGATGAACATTTATTTCACTTGCAGCTTTTATAAATATTTCTGGGTCTGGTTTTGAATTAATAACATCATCCCCACAAACCATTCCATCAAAGTAATTAATTACTCCAACACTTTCTAATAGTTCTTTTGCTTGTTCTCTTATTGTTGAAGTAGCCACAGCTATTTTGTAGTTATTATCTTTTAGATATTTTAGCAATTCTATAAGACCTTTTTTGATTTCTACACCATTTCTTTTAATATATTCATCATTTTTTTTATCTATCTCTTCATATATACTATCAAAATCAAAATCACTACCATAGGATTCTAATACACACTCTTTAGTTCCTTTTATATTTCTTCCTATTAATGTTTTATAAAACTCTTTATCCATATCATATCCATATTCTCTAAAAGCTTCTTTATAACATATGAAAGTTATACTTTCAGTATCTAACATTAATCCATCCATATCAAAGATTACTGCATTTACTTTATTCATTTACTGTTCCTCCCAATCTTTATTTGATTCATAAGACAAGTAGGAGTTTATAAACATATCTATATCTCCATCCATTATCCCTGATACATTTGAAGTTTCAACATTAGTTCTATGATCTTTAACCATACTATATGGATGAAATACGTATGATCTAATTTGACTACCCCATCCCATGTCCTTAAGTTCACCTGTTAAATCCTCTATTTTTTCTTTATGTGCTCTTTCTTTAAGTTCTATTAACTTGGATTTTAGCATTGCTAATGCCGTATCTCTATTTGAAAATTGGCTTCTTTCATTTTGACATTGTACTACTATTCCTGTTGGAATATGAGTAATCCTAACGGCAGATTCTGTTTTATTTACATGTTGACCTCCGGCACCACTTGCTCTATAAGTATCAACTTTTAGATCTTCTGATCTTATTTCTATATCTTGATCTTTTGTAAGCTCTGGTAACACTTCCATTGATGCGAAAGATGTTTGTCTTTTACCATTAGCATTATATGGTGAAATCCTAACCAATCTATGAATTCCTTTTTCAGCCTTTAAATATCCATATGCATATTCACCAATAACCTTCATTGTTACACTTTTTATCCCAGCTTCTTCACCTGGTAACATATCTATTATTTCTACTTTATAGTTCTTTTTTTCACACCATCTTGTGTACATTCTTAGAAGCATTTCAGTCCAATCATTAGCATCAGTACCTCCAACCCCTACATGCAAAGTAACTATGGCATTGTTTCTATCATATTCACCACTTAATAAAATTTCTATTTTATAGTTATTGATATTTTTCTCAATTTCTTTTATTTCTGAAATAATTTCCTTTGCAGATTCATCATCATTTTCTTCCATTAATTCGTGCAATATTTCTATGTCATCAACTTTTGTACATAAGTTATTATATCTCTCTAATTTATCTTTTAATCTTTTACTTTCTTTTGTAACCTCTTCTGCTTTTTGTATATCATCCCAAAAGCCATTTTCCTGCATTTTTAGATCTAACTCTAATACCTTTTTCTCTAAAGCTTCCTTGTCAAAGTGAAGCCCCCATTTCCTTTAAATTTTCTTTTATTGTTGGTAATTTATTCATTTCTTTTTCTAAATCTATTATCAATAATCTCACCTCTACTATATTATATAAAAAAAGACTAGCCATATTCAACGACTAGCCTGATTTATTTTAAACTTCTCTACCACAGCAGTTTTTATATTTCTTTCCACTTCCACATGGACATGGATCATTTCTTCCAATTTCAACTTTCTTTCTAATTGGCTCTTTCTTAACTTTAGCTTCTCCTCCACCTGCTGATGCATGAACAGCAGCAGTTTCTTTTGCTACTCTTTCTCTTTCAGGAGCTTTTTCCATTTTAACGTGGAATAAATATCTTACAGTATCAATTTTAATATTTTGAATCATTTCTTCAAACATTTCACTACCTTCCATTTGGTAAGCTTGAACTGGATCTTGTTGCTTAAATGCTCTAAGTCCCATACCTTGTTTTAAATGATCCATATTATCAATATGATCCATCCATTTTGAATCTACTGTTCTAAGTAAAATTACTCTTTCTATTTCTCTCATTTTTTCTGAAGTAAATTCTTTTTCCTTTTCTTCATATACTTCATTAGCAATTTCCTTAAACTTTTCTTTCATTTCCTCATTTGATAAATTCTTTACATCATCAAATGTTACTCTATCTAATGGAATACAAATTTCACCTAAATAAGCTAATAATTTCTTGATTTCTGCATCTAAATCTTCCACATTTCCATGTAAATGAGAATCCACTGCTGAATCAATAACTCCATTTGTCATTGAAATAATTTGATCTTTAAGATCTTCACCTTCTAATACTTCAGATCTTTGACTATAAATAACTTCTCTTTGCATATTCATTACATCATCATAACCTAACAATGTTTTTCTTACATTAAAGTTATTACCTTCAACCTTTTTCTGAGCATTTTCTATTTGTTTTGCAATAATTTTATTTTCAATAGCATCATCATCTTCAAGTCCTAGCTTATCTACTATTCCTTGTACCTTATCTGATCCAAAAATTCTCATTAAATCATCATCTAATGATATATAGAACCTTGATGAACCTGGATCTCCTTGTCTACCAGAACGTCCTCTTAATTGGTTATCAATTCTTCTTGATTCATGTCTTGCTGTACCTATAATTTTAAGTCCGCCAACTTCTACTACGCCTTCTCCAAGTTTAATATCTGTACCTCTACCTGCCATATTTGTTGCAATTGTAACCATTCCCAATTCACCAGCATGACTAATAATTTCTGCTTCTTGTTCATGATACTTAGCATTTAACACTTGATGAGGTATTCCCTTTTTCTTTAATGCTTTTGATAATTCTTCTGATTTTTCAATACTAACTGTACCAACAAGAATAGGTTGGCCTGTTTTATGAGTTTCTTCTATATCATTAATTATAGCTTGTGTTTTCCCTTTTTCATTTTTGTATATTAAATCTGTTTGATCTATTCTTTTTACTGGTTTATGTGTTGGTATAACAATAACATCTAAACCATATATTTCTCTAAATTCATTTTCTTCTGTTAAGGCAGTACCAGTCATACCTGATAACTTGTAATACATTCTAAAGTAATTTTGGAATGTAATAGTAGCTAATGTTTTTGACTCTCTTGCTATCTTAACTCCTTCTTTTGCTTCAATTGCTTGATGTAATCCATCTGAATATCTTCTTCCTTCCATAAGTCTACCAGTGAACTCATCAACTATAATTACTTCTCCATCTTTAACCATGTAATCTTTATCTATTTTCATTGAATAATTTGCTTTTAAAGCTTGAGTTACATAGTGTTGAAGAGACATATTTTCACCATCTGCATAATTTGAAACATTAAATGTTTTTTCTGCTTTTGCCATACCTGCTTCAGTTAACATTACAGCCTTAGCTTCTTCATCTATTGTATAATCTTCATCTGCTCTTAATCCTTTTGCAAAATAATCAGCTACTTTATAAAATTCTGTAGACTTTTCTCCTGCACCTGAAATAATAAGTGGTGTTCTAGCTTCATCAATAAGTATTGAGTCAACTTCGTCAACTACGCAGAAATTAAGTTTTCTTTGCACTCTTTCTTCTTTGTATATTACCATGTTATCTCTAAGATAATCAAAACCAAATTCATTATTAGTTCCATATGTAATATCCGCTGCATATGCTTCTCTTCTTTGATTATTATTTAATTCATGTACTATTACTCCTGTAGTTAAACCTAAGAATGTGTATATTTGACCCATCCATTCCATATCTCTTTTTGCAAGATAATCATTAACTGTTACTATATGAACGCCTTTTCCTGATAAAGCATTTAAGTAAGTTGGTAAAGTTGCAACTAAAGTTTTACCTTCACCAGTTTTCATTTCTGCAATTCTACCTTGGTGTAATACTATGCCTCCAATAAGTTGCTCTCTATAATGTTTCATCTGTAAAACTCTGAATGAAGCTTCTCTAACCACAGCAAAAGCTTCTACTAAAATATCATCTAATGTTTCTCCATCTTCTAATCTTTTTTTGAAGACATCTGTTTTGGCCTTTAATTCCTCATCTGTTAGTTTTCCCATTTCTTCATCTAATGCTTCTATTTTATCTACAGTAGACTTAAGTCTGTTAACTTCTCTTTCACTGTAAGATTTGAAAATTCCGCTAAAAATTCCCATAATTCCATCCTTTCAAGTTTCATAAAACCATTTATTATATATTTTTACATTTATAAATTATAACATTTCATTGCAAGCTATTTCAATATTATACGCTATTTTTCTATAAAAATAATTAATTGCACCAAAAATCCTCTTTAGATTAAAATAAATCTAAAGAGGATTTACTTACCTTATCTATATTCTGGTTCAATTAACCCATAATTTCCATCTTTTCTTTTATACATTACATTAACTCTATTGCTTTTAGCATCTTGATATACAAAGAAATTATGTCCTACTAATTCCATTTGTAGAATTGCTTCTTCTTGTGACATAGGCTTAACATCAAAGCTTTTAGTTTTTACAATCTTAAAGCTATTTTCCTCTTCATTATCATTTTCTTCAATTGATTTGAAATCTGGAAATCTTAATGATCCACCTGTATTTTTTCTAGAAAGTTTTGTTTTTTGCTTTCTAATTTGTCTTTGTAATTTTTCTTCAACTAGGTCTATTGACTTGTACATGTCATCTGTACTTTCTTCACACCTTAGTATTACGCCATTAAAAGGAATAGTAACTTCAACTTTATGACTGTTTTTTTGTACACTCAATGTTGCTTTTGCTTCAATATTAGGATCGAAATATTTATCTAGTTTTGATATCTTTCTCTCCACAATATCCTTTAATGAAGGTGTTAATTGTATGTTTTTTGCTACTACATTGATTTTCATAGTCCCAGCCCCTCTCGTCTGTATTCATTTAGTAATAATATTTCCTTTTATAAATATAATTTTACTATTTTTCTCAATAAAACTCAATATATTATTTCAGAATTTACAGAAAATTTTGTATTACTTTTAAATATTTCCTTCAATTTTAAATTATATTAAAAAAGCTGTTCAAAATTTAATTTTAAACAACTTTTGATTAATTCATTTACATGTTCATAAAGCTAGCTGACCTGGTTTTTGCCCCCACACCCGCCTGCTGGAGATTTCGCTACCCAGAATTACCCTCTCACTACTATCCCTCTCAGATTAATCTGGCAGGACTTACTTCTATACCGCACCATGCTCATTAAAAATTTTTTTTAAGTTACGTGGATCGTTTTGCCTGCGACTAGCATCGACTTTCAACCACAGACCTAGCTTTATATTAATATTATATATGTGATTTTGCTAATGTCAATATTTTTACTTCTAATGCCCCGGCTTCCTTAAGTACTTTATCTCCTTCAGATAAGGTAGAACCTGTTGTTATAATATCATCTATCAAAATAAATTTTTTGTTTCTTATATATTTGTCATTAATTACTTTAAAAGCCCCCAGTAAATTCTCTTTTCTTTCTTCTTTATTTAAAGTTTTTTGATCTTTTGTTTTCTTTATTTTGCTTAGAGTATTTAACATTCTAAGGTTGTTTCTAAAGCTTAATTCCTTTGCAATATATTCACATTGATTAAAACCTCTTCTTTTTAATGTTTCTTCTCCAATTGGTATGTAGGTTAATATGTATTCTTTATATTTATTTTGTATTTTTAATGAAATAAGATCTACTAATAATTCTCCACATTGAAAATTACCATTTCCTTTAAATGATAATATCAACTCTCTTAACGGACCTTTGTAATACCCTATGCAAAGTTCTGTTTCATCTTCACATCTTTTTATTTTATTAAGACAATCTCTACATAAACCTTCCACATCTTCTTTATGACAAATAACACATTTGTTAGGATTTTGATATATAATTTCTAACAGTGCTCTTTTAATTATTCCTATAAACTTAATAATTTTTTTTCCCATTTAAATTTATTATACCCTCTAGTAATATTCTTAACTGCATCAATATCTTTAGAAATGTTTTTAGCTACAAAAACCATTTCAGGTAATTCATTATTTATTTTTCCTAGCTTTCCACAAAGGTATAGTAGTTTTTTATATGTATATTCCTCATCATCAGCAAAAAGAACAATTCCACTACCAACATTTGAATTATCTAAAGATTCATTAATTGAATTAGTTATTATAATTGTTGCCACATCCTTCTGCATTAAAACAGATTTTATTGTTTTTTTATCTTCTCCTCTTACTATTGGTATTATTTTAGTATGCTTTATTTCTGATTTTATTTCCTTAGAATAATACTCATAAACATTTGATAACTTAATTTCATCTGGTACATATATTACTATTTTTTTCTTTTTGCTTATAAACCATCTAATATATTCAAGAAGTATTGTAGGCATGTCATTATTTAAATCCACCCTTGTTTTTATAAGCCTTGGCTCTAAAAACGGTTTATTATCTTCAATATAAGTAATACTTTTTACATTATCATTAATTTTAATTTCATCAACTGAAAAAATAATTATTTTATTACTATTTTTTATTAAACTCTTTGTTATTATCTCTAATTGTTTTTTATCTATTCTTGAAAAACTTGATATATCATCAAAAATAACTAAATCATATTTCCCATTTATCTCAGATATATTATCATAATTAGAAAAAATTAAATTATTTTCACCTATACCATCATTTTCAAAATATATATAATTACACTTTTTATCGTCTATTATTTTTATTAATTTTTGATTTTCGAAAGATTCTCCCCAAAGATATAGAATTCTCCCTCCATTATTGATTATTTCTAATATTATATTTTTAAATATACTACAACTGTTATATGGAGCAGAAATTAATGATAAAAACTCTATATTGCTGTAATACCATTTTTTTATAGCTTTACAAACCTGTTCTCTCACTTCATTATTACGCAAATTTACCCCTCCCTACAATTATCAATAACATCCTTTATTCTAAATTCTAAAGTAGAGTATCTTTCAAGGTTTCTATTATTATCTACCATGTATTTAAGTGCTCTAGGGTATCCAACTACTGCAACTAATTCTTTTGCTCTTGTTATACCAGTATATAAAAGATTCCTGTTCATCAAAAAAGGTGATCCCATAAATGATGGCATAATTACAACTTTAAACTCACTTCCTTGGCTTTTATGAATTGTTATAGCGTAAGCTAAATCTAATTCTTCCATGTTTTCTGCAGAATATATTGCTTTTTTATCATCATCAAAAATTACGATTATTTCCCTTCTATCTTCATCAATAGACAGTATATATCCAATATCTCCATTGAATATTCCTTCACCTTTTTCTTCTTCATTGCTAATTAAAGTCCAAGAAATATTATAATTATTTTTTATCTGCATTACTTTATCTCCTTCTCTAAAAATAATGCCTTTAATTTTTTTTTCTTTTTTAGACTTTGATGGTGGGTTTAATATTTCTTGCATTTTTTCATTTAAATTTAGTACACCTAAAACTCCTTTTTTCATTGGTGTTAATACTTGCATATCTCTTTTTTTATCCCATGATTTATTGAAATTCGGAAGTCTTCTATTAACAAGATCCAATGTTACATTCAATATTTCATCCATATTTTCTTCTTTAATAAAATAAAAATCATTATTTTTCCTATTTAAAAACGGCATTTCTCCGCTATTTATTCTGTGAGCATTTGTTGTTATTAAACTCTCAGCTCCCTGTCTAAATATTTCTTTTAATCTAACCACTTTAATTAGTGTACTATTTATTAAATCTTTTAACACATTTCCAGGACCAACTGATGGTAACTGATCCACATCACCAACAATAATTAACCTCATTCCTACAGGTATTGCTTTTAATAAATTAAACATTAAAAACACATCAATCATTGATGCTTCATCGATTATTACTACATCACCTTCTAAAGGCTTATAATCTTCTTTAGAATTTATAACTACAACATCTTCATCGCCAGCACCTATATCTAGAAGCCTATGTATTGTTTTTGCTTCCCTTCCTGTAGATTCAGTCATCCTTTTTGCAGCTCTACCTGTAGGCGCTGCTAATAGTACTTTCTGTCCTTGATTTTCATAAATATCAATTATTGATTTAATTATTGTTGTTTTTCCTGTTCCAGGACCTCCTGTAATTATTTCAATGCCATCTGTAAAGGCTCCAATTATAGCTTCTTTTTGAGATTTAGCAAATTTAATTTTGTTTTTTCTCTCAAAATTATTTATTTCAAATTCTACATCAGTATTTATACTTTGAAAATTTTCTATAGCTAGTTTTGCTATTCTTTCAGTTATTCCTAGTTCACAATAATAATACATAGGTAAAAATACACCTTCTTCATTATTGACTTTTTCAACTATAATTTTACCTTCAATTGAAGAATTATAAATATTACTTTCAATTAATTCTTCACTTATTCCTAATAATTCCTTAACCTCATCAATAACTTTACTTTTAGGCATATATGTATTACCATATCCGCAAAATCTATTTATTACATATTCTATACCACTTTTTATTCTTGACTCTGATTCCTTACTTATGCCTAAAATACTAGCAATTCTATCTGCAGTGTTAAAACCTATACCTTTAATTTCACTGCATAATTTATAGGGATTTTTTTCAATTATTTCTTTTCCATTTGGTCCAAATTTTTTATATATTTTTAAACATTGCCCTTGGGTTATTCCAAATTGCCCAAAATATATCATTATATTTTTCAAATCATGCTGTGCTAAATAAGATTCAGAAATCACTTCAAATTTCTTTTCACCAATGCCATCTATTTCCTTCAATCTATTAATATCATTATCTAAAACCTCTAATGTTTTTTCGCCAAAATATTCTATGATCTTTTTAGCTGTAACAGGACCTATTCCTCTGATAATTCCTGAAGATAGATACTTTTCAATCCCGTCAATTGTAGTTGGTAATATTTCTTCTAAGTTTACAATACTAAACTGATTTCCAAACTGTTTATGAATCTTCCACTCTCCAGTAATTCTTACATGCTGACCTTCACTTAAATATGGCACTGTTCCTACAACTGTAACCGGTCTATTATTTACATTTATTTTTGCAACTACGTAACCAGTTTCTTCACTTTTGAAAAGTATTACTTCTACAATGCCTTGAATTACCTCCATTTGCTATTCTCTCCCTATCTTCCGCGTTATATATTTTAATTATACCACAATATTAAAAGGCATTTTAAACTGAAATTCAATTTAAAATGCCTTTTATATTTATAAATATTTCTTTATTTCTTCAACTTTGTTTAGTTGTTCCCATGGAAGAATAATGTCAGTTCTTCCAAAATGTCCATAAGCTGCTGTTTGCCTATATATAGGTCTTCTTAAATCTAAATCTCTAATTATTGCTCCAGGTCTTAAATCAAATACCTTTTGAACAATATCAGTTAATACATCTTCTTTTACTTTTCCTGTTCCAAATGTATCAATAGTAATAGAAACCGGCTTAGCTACTCCTATTGCATATGCAAGTTGAATTTCTAATTTTTCTGCTACTCCTGCTGCAACTAAGTTTTTTGCAACCCATCTTGCTGCATATGCTGCTGACCTATCAACTTTTGTTGGATCCTTTCCTGAAAAAGCTCCGCCTCCATGTCTTCCATATCCACCATAAGTATCTACTATTATTTTTCTACCAGTTAATCCTGAGTCTCCTTGTGGTCCCCCAACAACAAATCTTCCAGTTGGATTTATAAAGTACTTTGTTTCATCATCTAATAGTTCTGATGGAACAACTTCTTTTATTACATATTTTATAAGATCCTCTTCAATTTGTTTTAATGTTACTTTTTCATCATGTTGAGTTGAAATAACAATTGCATCGATTCTTTTAGGCTTATCATCTTCATATTCCACTGTAACTTGAGTCTTTCCATCTGGTCTTAAATATGATAATGTATTATTTTTTCTAACTTCACTTAGTCTTCGTGATAATCTGTGTGCCATTGCAATTGGTAAAGGCATATATTCTGGTGTTTCATTTGTTGCAAAACCAAACATCATCCCTTGATCTCCTGCACCAATTGCTTCTACATCATCTACCTCTCCTTTTCTAGATTCAAGAGCTTCATTAACTCCCATAGCTATATCAGAAGATTGTTCATCTATAGATGTAATAATAGAACATGTTTCACAGTCGAATCCATATTTAGCCCTATCATATCCTATTTCTTTTATAACATTTCTTGCTACTTTTGGGATATCAACATAACAACTTGTTGATATTTCCCCCATAACCATAACCATTCCTGTAGTTGTACAAGTTTCACATGCTACTCTAGCATATGGATCCTTTTCCAATATTGCATCTAACACTCCATCTGAAATTTGATCACATATTTTATCTGGATGTCCTTCTGTTACTGATTCTGATGTAAATAATTTTTTCATTTTTTTCTCCTTTCTTTTTTCTCAAATAAAAAAACTCTTCAAATGAAGAGAATATTACATTAATTTCTCTCTCATCTCGTAGGAAATCCTACAGGAATTGGCACCTTGAATATACAGGTTGCCGGGTTTCATCGGGCCCTATCCCTCCACCTCTCTTGATAAGAGTTTTGTTATTAAATTATACTATATTAGTATTCTAGCATAGTATTTTTATATTTTCAATGACTAATAATTCCTAATACTTTTTAATAAAAGTAAAAAGTCTATACAAAGTATAGACTTTTGGTGGATGAGGATGGATTCGAACCATCGAAGCAACTTGCAACAGATTTACAGTCTGCCCCCTTTGGCCACTCGGGAACTCATCCTTATATGGAGCTGGCAATAGGAATCGAACCTACAACCTGCTGATTACAAGTCAGCTGCTCTACCGTTGAGCCATGCCAGCATATAAGAAATATTTAATTTTCATTTAAATGGTGGGCACAACAGGGCTCGAACCTGTGACCCTCTGCTTGTAAGGCAGATGCTCTCCCAGCTGAGCTATGCGCCCATTTAAATGGTGGATGAGGATGGATTCGAACCATCGAAGCAACTTGCAACAGATTTACAGTCTGCCCCCTTTGGCCACTCGGGAACTCATCCATATTTCATTATAGTTAGTTATTTAATTAAAATCTGTAACCAACAATAGTTAGTATATATATAACGGTTCCATATTTCAACCTTTATATACGCTCATTAATTTAAATTATTCTTATAATTCTCTTAAATACGAATTTTTTCTCCATTTTAACATACTATATATTATTTTATTTTATATCATCTACATTTATATATGGCATCAATATTTCTTTTATTTCTATAAACTTATCATTACTTAATCGTTTTCTTAATAATCTTATATATTCCTCTGTTGATTCATCAGTGTTCTTACTTTTACTTAGTACTAATATTTTTTCATAATCTATAATTGATAAATCTAACAATAATTTTTTATATTTATCCTTATTATCATTACTAATTTTATTTTCAAGTTCAGAAATTGATAAATATTTTTCTTTTGTTTCAGCGTTGGTTAATTTCTCTTCTTTTGATAACTCCCTATCCACATTTAACATACTGTCTAACTTAAAAGTTGTTTTCGTAATTTCATCAGGTTCCCATAAAAATATAAAATAAGTTGGGATTAAAATGAATATCGATATTAATATAATTCTTACTTTTTTCATGTAAACTACTCCTTTTACTATTATTAATTTCCATTTAAAGAAATTTTATACTTAAATAATAATTGATGATGACCATTCATATATTTAGTCAAGGGGGTGTGTAATTTGAATAAAAAAAGAATAGACTATAGAACTTCTCTTGCTTATTATGAAATTGGCAATGAAATGAAGAATTTCATAAATGAGAATACTGTTATTGTTTGTATTGGAACAGATAAATGTATAGGAGATTGCTTAGGACCATTGGTTGGCACATTATTAGAAACTAGTATGTTTCCATTACCTATATACGGTACAATTTCTACCCCTATACATGCTCTTAATATAGATAAACGTTTAGAAGAAATATATATACTTCACCCAAATGCTTGTATAATCGGTATAGATGCATGTTTAGGAGAAAGTGAATCTATTGGTGAAATCCATACACGTAATTCTTCAATTCATCCTGGAAAGGGTGTTGGAAAAAGCCTTCCTGAAGTAGGCATTGCCTCTGTTATTGGTATAGTTGATGCTAGCGAAAATGCAGATTCTTTTCCCTCTAGATCAATTAGACTAGCTTTAATTCTAGATATGGCAAAAGTAATTACTAAAGGTCTAATTTATGCTTATTCATTGAAAAATAATTTAGATTTAGCCTTATAATATAAGGCTATATAAAAAATGCTAATACATTTAATAATTATTAGCATTTTTTAATATAGCCTTTACTTTTATATTAGTACATTTAATTATTCAATTAGTCCTACTTCGTTAGTTCCATCATCAAATTCTAATTTATCAAAAAAGGATAATACCTTACCTGTACCTTCTGCAACACATTCTACAGCTCTATCTGCAATAGTTACAGCTATACCAGTTTCATATTCAATAAGCTTGTCTAAGCCGTCTAATAATGCACCACCACCAGTCATAATAATTCCTTTTTCAATAATATCCGCTGCTAATTCTGGTGGTGTTTTTTCTAGTACATTTTTTACACTTTGTACAATACTAGTAACTGGTTCTAAAAGCGCATCTCTAATTTGTTCTGTTGTTACTTCTATTTCATCTGGTAATCCAGTTACTAAATTTCTTCCTTTCATAGTTGTAGTAAGGTTCCTATTATTTTTAAATGCTGAACCTGTTGATATTTTTAAATCTTCAGCAGTTTTTTCTCCAATCATAATTTTGTATTTATTTCTAACATATTTTATTATTGATTCATCAAATTTATCACCGGCAATTTTTATTGATTCTCTTACAACAATCCCACCTAATGAAATAACAGCTATATCGCTAGTTCCTCCGCCTATATCAACTATCATTATACCATCAGGTTTAGTTATATCTAACCCTGCACCTATTGCTGCCGCTAAAGGCTCCTCTATTAAGTGTACCCTTTTAGCCCCTGAGTTTCTTGTTGCTTCTAAAACTGCTCTTTTTTCCACTTCAGTAGCTTTGGATGGAATGCAAACCATTACTTTAGGTGCAACCAAATTTCTCTTTCCAGCAACTTTTTTTATAAATTCTGCTAGCATTCTTTCTGTAATATCATAATCAGATATTACTCCATCTTTCAATGGTCTAACAGCTACTATATTCCCTGGCGTTCTGCCAATCATTTTTCTAGCTTCTTCTCCTATAGCCAATATTTTATTATTACTTTTATTAATGGCTACTACAGAAGGTTCTTTTAATATTATACCTTTGCCTTTTTCATATACTAAAACAGTTGCTGTACCTAAATCAATTCCTAATTCTGCTCCCGTTTTCCAAAACCACATTGCCTATTCACTCCCATATTTATATTTTTCTACAATATATAATATATTTTTCATTATTGCTTTATTTTTTATTATATACGTAATATAAATATCATTCAATAGCTTTATATTTTAATTTAGTGGCTTTTCCTCCCCTAATATGTCTCTCTGCTTTATTTAGTTCTAACACACTATGAGTTTTTTCTGCAATTGTTGGACTTATCTTTGGCAATCTTTCTGTCATATCTTTATGGATAGTGCTTTTACTTACCCCAAAAACTTTTGCTGTTTTCCTAATTGTAGCTTTTGAATCAATAATATATTGAGCCACTTCTAGCACTCTCTCTTCAATGTAGTCCTTCAAAATGCTACCTCCTTAATTCCTATATTTATAATTATGCATGGTATATTTTTTTAAGTACTGATTAATCAGTCATTTTATTATTTAAAATGACTGATTAATCATAATTACTACTTATTTTTATATTCAAAATATTTCAATGGATCTATTTGTTCATTTTTATTGTCAAGAACTTGCAAATTAAGATGTTCACCAAAAGTTTCTGTATTGTATATTTTTGAACTTCTACCTATTTTCCCAATAACAGTACTTGATGTTACTTTTTGATCCTTTTTTACTAAAACATTTTCGTCTAAATTACTGTATTTTGTTTTTATTCCATTTACATGTGCTATTACAATTGAAACACCATCTTGAACATCATTTGATTCAATACTTTCAATTACTCCCTCTCCTGCTGCTTTAACTTCCGTACCTATTTTTCCTTCAATATCAATACCTTTTATAGTCCTTTGAGTATCATCATCTATTTTCACTGGCTTAGGGTATGTATACCCTCTACTTAAACTACCTTCAATAGGCTTAGTTAATGTCACCTTTGCATTTGTTGATACTGCTGCACTTTGAGAGCTAGTTTTTTCATTTTGATCATTTAAAGTCTGCTTATCGTTTTCCACTCTTTCTGCATTTGGCATTTCACTAGTTACATTGCTTCTATCATCGGAATTTTGTGTAATAGTTTGATTATTTTCTTCTACCTCGTTACTTTTTATATTATTATTTGATATCTTATATGATATAGCTGCAACCGTTGCTACAATGCATAAGCATAGGAAAAGTACTACATAAAAGCCCTCCTTCCTAAAAAAATCTTTAACCTTTTGTTTATGGTTTTTGTCCATATAAACACCTCCTTTCTCTATTATTTCCGCATGTTTTAAAATCATACATAATTTACATTTTTTTATTTCCCTTTTTTTCTACAATATATGTGTTAAGCTAATAAAAATGGTATTTATGTACTAAATAATTAGTGTATAAATCCTCTTTTGTGTAAAAAAAATAGAGCTATCAAAGCGACAGCTCCAAAATGAAGAAATCTGTTATTTCTATCCTCATCTCTTAGTTTTCTCTAACTCCTTAAATTTTATCTTATTAATCTCTACTCCTGTATAATAATGTTTTAGTATCTCTTTATAGTTTTTACCATCTCTAGCCATAACATTTGCCCCCCATTGACTCATCCCTACACCATGTCCATATCCTTTACAAATTATATTTATCTTTGAATTATTGTATTCTATTTTAAAGTTTGAGCTATTTAAATTGAACAGTTTTCTAAACTCAATTCCTGAAATAGTAATATCCCCGATTTTTATTTTTTTTATAGATCCTCCTTCTGTATATGAATCTATATTAATTTGATTTTTAATATCAGAAATTGTCATATTCGCAGAAGAATATTTTTTATTTATTTTATTAACAAATTCATTCCCTTCTATTGATACCTCACTAGTATATTTAGGTGCTATTTCTTCCCCTTCACTCTTTGTTGATACTAAATAAGGAATATTATTAGCAAATACATCTACTGCGTTTTCAGTTTTACCTGAACTAGTTGCAAAAAATTGTGGATATAGTACAAGTTCCCCTTCATAAGTTAAGACTTCTCCTGAAGTTTCATCTACAGCCTTGCTTATTTTTTCCCAGTTGGCTTCTTTATTTTTTTCACTCCATTTACTAATACATTCTTCTTTATTCATATATACTTGACAATGTGTAGATGAACAAATTTCTCCGCCTTCTGCATTAGGACAATTTTTATTTCTTTTTGAGAAATAAAATGTTCTTGCTGCAACTGCTTGTGCCTTTAAAGCTTCATCATTAAAATTTGCTTGCATTTCACTTGCGACTACTCCTTTAATATACTCTTCATAATTTATTTCTATTATTTTATTATTTTTTACATCATAGATTCTTGCATTTGCCTCTCCACTAAAAGTCAAACTTTCAGCATTATATTTAACACTGTCCTCTGTTAAATTAAATTTATTATCCAATTGGTTTTTATCCATGAAATATAATTCAGGTATTATTATTAAAAACATAAGTATAAATATTGTTACAAATAATAAAGGCATATTCTTTGTGATAAGTAATTTTTTCATAATAGTTTCCTCCAAAAATATACTTCACTTAATATATGCTTATTATTTTCTTCATATAACAAAAGTAAAGGATATTTATTACTATTACTTTTCTAAAATATCCCTTACTTTCATTTTTTAACATATTCTTATTTATCTTTAACTCTACAAATATCGGCACCAAGACTGTTAAATTTATATTCTATATTAGTATAGCCTCTATCAATATGATAAATATCTCCTATCTCTGTTGTACCTTCAGCAACAAGTCCAGCCAAGATCATAGCTGCACCTGCTCTCAAATCAGTAGCCTTTACTTCACATCCAGTTAATTTTGGTACACCTTCTATAAAAGCAGTTCTACCATCAATTTTTATATTGGCACCCATTCTTATCAGTTCTTGAACATGCATAAATCTATTTTCAAATACAGTTTCTGTTACAATACTTGACCCATTAATAGTACTTAAAAGACTCATCATTTGTGGTTGCATATCTGTTGGAAATCCTGGATATGGCATAGTTTTAATATCTACACTTTTTTTATCCACATTTGTACCATCAACAATAAAATTGTTTTTATCACATACAAATCTTACTCCACACTCTTTTAATTTATCAATTAATGGGCTAACATGTTCTGAGTTAACTCCATTTATTTTTATTATACTGTTAGTAATGGCGGCTGCCACCATAAATGTTCCAGCTTCTATCCTATCAAAAATAGGTTGGTATTCCACACCCTTTAGTTTTCTTACTCCTTCAATTGTAATTTTTTTAGTTCCTGCTCCTGATATTTTAGCTCCCATTTTATTTAAAAAGTTTGCTAAATCCCATATTTCTGGTTCTTCTGCAGCATTATCTATAACCGTAGTTCCTTCAGCTAAACAAGCAGCCATCAATATATTTTCTGTAGCACCTACTGATGGAAAATCTAAATATATTCTATTACCTTTTAATTTTTTTACCTTTGCTTCAACAAATCCATGTCCTATATTTATTTGAACTCCTAATGCTTTAAAACCTTTTAAATGTAAATCTATAGGTCTACTACCAATATTACAGCCTCCTGGCAATGATAATTTGCAATATCCATGTCTTGCTATCATAGGACCCATTAATAAAAAAGAAGCCCTCATTTTTCTTATTAACTCACTATCTGAATTGGTTTTAACTATATCCCTTGTATTAATTTTAATAGTATTATCTATATTTGATATGGTAACTTTACAATTTAATTTATAAAGTACTTTACATATTACATTAACGTCCTCTAACATAGGTGCATTTTTTATTGCTATTTCTTCAGGACATAATATGGAAGCAACTATAATTGGTAAAACTGAATTTTTAGCACTGCTTATATTAACTTCACCTTTTAAATTTCTTCCACTTTTAACGATTATTTTTTCCATATTATCCTCCACAATGAATTGTTAGTATGTTGTATTAATTATTGGTGTTCCAATAATTAAATAAGAGCCTGTATCATATTCGTTTATAGCAAAGCTTATTTTTTCGCCACAGTATAAAAATCCAGTTCCAACCTTTCCCTTATGAATTTCTAGGGTTTGTATACTTTTTAGATTAAGATCTTCATTTACTATGGAGTCAGCCTCATTTATATTATTAGTTTTCCCCTTAATATAGCTATAATATTTTATTTCATAATCTTTTTTATCTAGTAATTTGTTTAATTCTTTCATTAATTTAATGATGCTTCTATTTTTATCATAGTTTACAATTTCAATTTTAATATCCCTACAATCAGAATATAAAAATGTTTCTACAGTAATTTTTTTATTTTTATCAACTATATTTATACAATCATCTTCTATATCAATTAGACTCTCCTTATAATTTTCCTTAATCTTATTGATAAGATTATTTAATACCTCATTGTCATTTTTAGATTTATATTGCACTTTAACTGAATTTTCAACAAAATCTATTTTCTTCTCTATACTATGGGATATTTTATTAAATTCTAATAATGAATAACTGTTTGTGACTTGATTAATCAAGCACACTATCAGTATTAAAAAGAAATTAAGCTTTTTCATGTTTTTCCCGCCTTTCTTTTTAATTCTTGTCATTATATAAAATTTATATTCAAATATAGTCCATAATCTATAGTATTTATATTTAACAATTTTTGTGTATGAACTTGTCAAAAAAAAGCTATACTTAGTGTTATTTATCACTAAATATAGCTCTTTTTTGAAATTCTTATTCTTTTATCATTTTCAATCTAACTAAGGCTCTTCTTAAAGATGCTTCAGCTCTTATTGAATCATTTTTATTTTTATCCTTAAGCCTCTTTTCTGCTCTTTCCTTTGCTGCTAATGCTCTTTCTAAATCAATATCTTCTTTTAATTCTGCTGAATCACAACAAAAAACTAATTCATTATCTCTAATATTAATAACTCCTTCATTTGTAAAAACTTCTTTTTTATTTCCTAAACTATCGATATATGATGTAGCACAAACTTTTGTGCTAATTAATATAGGTGCATGATTTGCTAAAAACTCTACTTCACCATCCTCTGATAAAGTAAATACTTTTTCTACATCTTCATCAACAACTTTTTTTTCAGGAGTTAATAATTTAAATCTAAAGGTTTTGGCCATTTTTCCTCAACCCCTTATACTAAATTTTTAGCATTTTCAATTGCTTCTTCAACTGTTCCAACAAACAAGAATGCTGATTCTGGGATATCATCACATTCACCATTTAGAATTTTCTTAAATCCTCTTATAGTATCTTTAACTGGAACATATTTCCCCTTCATTCCGGTAAATTGTTCACCTACAGTAAATGGTTGGGATAAGAATCTCTGTATCTTTCTAGCCCTTGAAACTACTGCTTTATCTTCTTCTGATAACTCATCTACACCTAATATTGCAATAATATCTTGCAGCTCTTTGTATCTTTCAAGAATGTTTTTAACTTCTGTTGCAACTTCATAATGTTCTTTTCCTACAACTCTAGGATCTAGAATTCTTGAAGTTGACTCTAATGGGTCTACTGCTGGATAAATTCCAAGCTCAACAATGCTTCTTGACAAAACTGTTGTTGCATCAAGATGAGTAAATGTTGTTGCTGGTGCTGGGTCAGTAAGGTCATCAGCAGGTACATATACAGCTTGAACAGAAGTAATTGAACCATTTGTTGTTGATGTAATTCTTTCTTGAAGTGCACCCATTTCTGTTGCTAGTGTTGGCTGATAACCAACTGCTGAAGGAATTCTTCCAAGTAAAGCTGATACCTCAGAACCTGCTTGGGTAAATCTAAATATATTATCTATAAATAATAAAACGTCTTGACCTTGGTCTCTAAAATATTCTGCCATTGTTAATCCAGTTAGAGCAACTCTCATTCTTGCTCCTGGTGGTTCATTCATTTGTCCAAAAACTAAAGCGGTTTTATCTATAACCCCAGAATCACTCATTTCATGATAAAGGTCATTTCCTTCTCTAGATCTTTCACCTACACCAGTAAATACTGATAATCCACCATGTTGTTTAGCTATATTGTTAATTAATTCTTGTATAAGTACTGTTTTTCCTACTCCAGCTCCTCCAAATAAACCAATCTTTCCACCTTTTTGATAAGGAGCTAATAAATCTATTACTTTTATGCCAGTTTCAAACATTTCAGGTTCTACTGCTTGATCTTTAAAACTTGGAGCTGGTCTATGAATTGGATATTTTTCTTTTTCATTTACTTCTCCAGCATTATCCATTGTATTTCCAAGAACATTGAATAATCTTCCAAGAACACAGTCTCCAACTGGAACAACTATAGGATTTCCAGTATCTTCTGCCTTCATTCCTCTTTTCAATCCTTCTGTAGCTTCCATTGCAATGGTTCTTACTATATCGTCACCCATATGCTGTTCAACTTCTGCTACTAATACCTTATCACCCAAATCTATATTTATTGCATTGTATAAATTGGGCAAGGCATCTGAATCAAACTTTATATCTACTACTGGTCCAATTACTTGAACCACTTTCCCTATCTTACCAGGCATCAAAATACCTCCTTACTATTTTTGAGCTTCTGCTCCTCCAACTATTTCAGATATCTCTTGAGTTATCATTGTTTGTCTTATCCTGTTATATTTTATTTCTAAACTAGAAATAATATCATTAGCATTACTTGTTGCTGAATCCATTGCAGTCATTCTAGCACTTTGCTCGCTACACTTTGAACTTAGTAGTATACTTCTAATCATACCTTTTAAATATATATCTAATGATTTTTTAAGAACAATGTTTACGTCAGGTTCAACAAACCCTTGAGATCCTACATTACTATTTTCAATTTCAATAGGTAATAATGTTTCTGATTTTACAACTTGTTTTACTGGAGAATGAAACTCAGTATATATTATTTTAACTTCTGAAACTTCACCTTCACAAAATAGCCTTAATGCTTTTTCATATATAAATTTAACTTCCTTTATAGTAGGAACATCTGGAATATCAACATATTCTGCAACGGAATTAAAACCTGTCTTTTTTATATATGGAATTCCCTTTGCACCTACTGTAATTACACATACATTATCTTTTTCTAACCCTGCCAATTGTTTAAGTTTATTTACCACATTGATGTTATAGCCTCCACAAAGGCCAGAGTCTGATGTTACAACTATATATAATACCTTCTGACTATTATTCTTTTTAAAATATAGAAATTGTGAACTATCATCTACAAACTCTGCTGCAATCTTTACATTTTTCTTGGCAATTTCTGCATACGCATTGTTTGCACTTAATTCTTTCCTAGATTTTCTTAGTTTAGAAGTGGCGACAAAACCCATTGCTTTTGTTATTTTTTTTGTACTTTGCACTGATTTTAGTCTTCTTTTAATTTCAATTAAACCTGCTGCCCCCATACTTCTGCCTCCTATAGAAATGGATTTTTATATTATAGTTCTTTAATTTTGTAAAAATACTTTTTTAAACTCGATAATAGCTTCTTCAAGTTTTGATTTTATCTCATCAGTAAGAGTTTTCTTTTCACTAATGTTCTTAATTAGATCCCTTTTATGAGTATCAATGTACTCTAATAATTCATATTCAAATTTTCTAATATCACTTACTTTAATATCTGAAAGAAAATCGTTAACTGCAGCATATAAGATAATAACTTGCTTCTCTACTGCCATTGGAGTATATTGATCTTGCTTTAATACTTCATAGATTCTCTTACCTTTTTCAAGTCTTTTTTGTGCATCTGGCTCTAAATCTGAACCAAACTGTGAAAATGATGCAAGCTCTCTATATTGTGCAAGTTCAAGTCTTAATGTTCCTGATACTTGTTTCATTGCCTTAATTTGAGCATTACCACCAACTCTTGATACTGATATACCTGCATTAACTGCTGGTCTTTGTCCTGAATAGAATAAATCTGATTCAAGGAATATCTGTCCATCAGTAATTGAAATAACATTTGTTGGTATATATGCTGTAATATCCCCTGCAAGTGTTTCTATTATTGGAAGGGCTGTTAATGACCCTCCACCTAATTCATCTGAAAGTTTGGCTGCCCTTTCAAGTAACCTTGAATGTATATAGAATACATCTCCAGGATATGCTTCTCTTCCTGGTGGTCTTCTAAGTAATAATGACATGGTTCTATAAGCTACTGCATGCTTAGATAAATCATCATATATTATTAATACGTCTTTACCTTTATTCATAAAATACTCACCAATACTACAACCTGCATAAGGTGCTAAGTATTGTAGTGGTGCACTTTGAGATGCAGTTGAACTTACAATTATACTGTAATCCATAGCCCCCATTTCAGTTAATGTGTTTACTATATTCGCAACAGTTGATTGTTTTTGGCCGATTGCGACATATATACATATTACGTCTTTCCCCTTTTGATTAATAATAGTATCAATTGCCAATGCAGTTTTTCCAGTTTGTCTATCTCCTATTATTAATTCTCTTTGTCCTTTACCTATTGGTATCATTGAATCTATAGCCTTGATTCCAGTTTGTAATGGCTCATTTACTGAACTTCTCTCTATAATTGTTGGAGCTGGGACTTCTATTGCTCTTGTTTCATTAGTATTTATAGGCCCTTTACCATCAATAGCTTCTCCTAGTGAATTTACAACTCTTCCAATTAGCGCTTCACCAACTGGCACTTGAACAATTTTGTTACTTCGTTTTACAATATCTCCTTCTTTAATTCCTTCTTCTGAGCCTAGTAAAACACAGCCTACATTATCTTGTTCAAGATTAAGTGCCATTCCTAAAACGTTGTTTGGAAATTCTAGTAATTCACCTTCCATACAATCATCTAATCCATACACTCTAGCGATTCCATCGCCGACTTGAATTATTGTACCAGAATCTACAGTCTTTATATTTTTTTCATATTTTTCAATTTCTTTTTTTATAATTGAAGTAATTTCTTCTGGTTTAATGTTCATGGATTCACCTCTATTCTCTCTTAAGCATTATGTCTTTTAATTCGGAAAGTTTTGATTTTACAGTTCCATCTATAACATCATTTCCTACTCTAACATAAACTCCACCTAAAATACTTTTGTCTATTACAGACGTAAGTATTATTTTTTTATTATATTGATTTTCAAGCTTAAGCTTTAATTGCTCTTTTTCTTCATCTAATAATGGAACAGCTGTTTTTACTGTTGCCTTTAATGTATTATTTTTTTCTAGATAAATTTGTTCCATTTGATTAAGTTTTTCTCTAAGAAAAAGTATTCTATTTTTTTCAATTAGAATAACTAAAAACGAAAGTAAATCTTGATCAATATTACCTTTAAATATATTAATAAATGTTTCTTTTTTCTTCTTTGTACTTATTTGAGGATGCTTTATTACTTCGTAGAAATCTTTATTTGCATCAATTAAATCGCATACACTTCTGAGATCCTTAAGGTATTCTTCTACCTTTCCTTTTTCTTCAGCAACCTCATATAATGCCATAGCGTATCTTTTGTCTAAATATTCATACATTTTAACTACCTACCTTAGTAATAAAATCATTAATCAACTCTCTTTGCTTACTTTCCTCAACCTTTTCCTCTAAAGCTTTTGTAGATAATTCAATTGCTAAATTGACTACTTCCTTCTTTAATTCGTATTCTGCTTTTTCTTTTTCTCTTTCTATATCAAATTTAGCTCTATCCATAATGGCTTTAGCTTCTTTATTGGCATCAGCAATTATTTCATTATATAGCTCATTTGCCTTATCTTTTTTTTCTTCAATTATCTTCTTGCCTTCTGTTCTTGAAGTACTAAGAATTCTCTCATTTTCAACAAGATATAACCTTGCTTTTTCAGCATCTTCGTCAGCTTTTGTTAATTTTTCTTCTACATAATCTTCTCTTTCTTGAATGACTTTGGCAATTTTATCCCATAAAAAGTGTTTTAATATTAATACTAAGATAAAGAAATTAATTATTGTCGCAATCATTTCCGAAAAATTTATTTCCATTCTTTTTTCCTCCCTTCGGAGTTATATTCTTATTAAATAACTTACTTTGTGAATATTAATAAAATTGCAATAATTAATCCATATATTGCTGTTGCTTCTGAAAGACCAGCTCCTAATATTAAAGCACTTTGAATCTTTCCTGTAGCTTCTGGCTGTCTAGCTATAGCTTCTGTAGCCTTTCCTGTAGCTATACCAATACCTATTCCTGCTCCTAGCCCTGATAATACTGCAATACCTGCTCCTATAACTGATAAATCCATTATAATTCCTCCTCATTTTTCATTCTAATGATGTTCTGATGTCATTTTTATGTTTATTATTGTTAGCATTGTAAATACTAACATTTGAATTGTTCCATCGAATAAATCAAAATATCCATGAACAAAAATTGGCAATCCAATTTGTGCTATCCACGTAACGCTTTCGAGTGCATTATAAATCATCTCGATAAGCATTGTAGCTGCTAACATATTACCAAAAAGTCTAAGAGCAAGAGATACTGGTAAAACTACTCTTTCCATTATATTTATTGGTAACATTATGAAATAAGGTTGTGCAAAGCCTTTGGAATATCCCAATATTCCATTCCTCTTTATCGCTGTAAAATTAATAACAGCAAATGAAGTAATAGCTAATCCTGCAGTAACACTTAAATTTTGTGTAGGTGGCTTTAATCCTATTAATCCTATTAAATTTAATGTTAATAAATAAATAACCAAAGTTCCTACATAAGGAATAAAATTAATAAATGACTCCCCCATATTCTGTTTGACGAGCCCCTCAACATAAGAATATAACGACTCAATTACAACCTGTACCTTGTTAGGCTTTCTTTTCAAATTTCTTGTAAGTAGTACAGATGCTATAAATAAACATAACATTACTCCCCATTGAACTACTATATCTCTAGTAATACTAATGGGAAAACCGCCTATACTGAAAGAAAAAATAGGTGTAACAGTCTCCAACCTAAACACTCCCTTTCTGCCTTGATGTAGAATAGATTACTATTACTTGGTGAAATATTATGGCAAATACATATGCTAATACTAAACTCATATTATTCCTTATTGGTATAACCAGAAGTGCTATTATTAATACTCTAAGCAAGGAAGTTATTGATAGCAACAATAAATTATTACCAAGCCATTTTATTGTAGTATAATAATGAATTAAAAAATTCATTAAAGCAATGATAACACCAAAATAGTAAACTATAGATATTTCTAATGATAGAACAACTGAACTAATCAAAGAAATTAAAAAACCAACTATTAAATCTAACCTTATTACTCTTAATTGAAGTTTATTAATTTTTTGATGCATCCTTGTATCATCCTTTCATTTGTAATTATTATAGTCTTACCTTGAACTTTAAGAAAACTTCATATTCAGTTAAATTTCATTAAAAATAGCTATTTTGTCGATATATTTATTATATCTTGCCATTTTTCACATGAAATGTCTGTTTCTTGATTTATATCATAACATCTGAATTTGAATTTCATATTAATTTTATATTAATGAATTTTCTGAAAATTAACTTTTTTGTTTCATCTCGATGATAACATTTTCAGATTTATATTATTAACATTTTTTTCATATTTTTCTTGATTTATAATGTTTTTTATCAAAACTTTTTTCATTTATTTAATAAATTAAAATTAATTAAACTTACTTATGAAATATCTAATTTGATAATATTCACTTTTATTTTAAAGAAAAAAATTCACTTTTATTATTAAAATTAATCGTTGGGGATAACTTTCCAATATAACTTAATATTTCCTCAGAATCTTTACCTGATGCTATTGTAGGCGCATAATCATTTCTAATATTTGTTGAAGAAATAAACGTTGGAATTATTTTGTATTCAATTTTGTCAATTTCATTTCCTTCAATTATAAATTTACTTTGCAATATGTATGTTCTTTTATCTGAAGGGTTTGAATTTCCTCCAAAGCTAAAATTTCCTAATGAATATGCAATTAGTTTTCCCTTATAATTCTCTATTGTTTGTATTACATGTGAATGTGATCCTACTACCATTGTAGCACCACTATCGATTGCAAATCGTCCTATTTCCTGTTGTACTTCATTTGGTACAGATTTTCCTTCTTCTCCCCAATGAAAATAAGGAATAATTATATTGCACCCATCTGCAATTAAATCTTCAATATCTTTCTTAATATTATTTTTTATTTCATCTGATACCCACCAAACACTATACCCTAGTATTCCAATTTTATTTCCTTTTATCTCTTTAATTATTTTGTCACCATATCCGCAATAATCAACCTTATTATTTCTTAGAACTGTTCTTGTGTCATCTAATCCTTTCTGACCATAATCATATGAATGATTATTAGAAATTGTAACCCCCTCTATTGATGATGAAGTTAATATATTAACATAATCCTTTGGTCCTTTAAAATGATATACAACCCCACTACCTTTTTCTGCTTTTTCTGTAGATTCCGTAAATGTAGTTTCTAAATTTACTATTGTATAATCATCTTCTTGAAATACATTGGCTACATTTCTCATTATTTTTGAGTAATCATTTCCTAATTTTTTGATTTCCTCATTGAAGCTTCCATTTACATTAAATTTTGTATCTGTTCCTAAAGTACAATCTCCTGCCATAGTTATTATTATTTCTTTTTTCTGAGCTGATGGCTCTTCTATATTTATGTTAACATCTGTATACTCATTTTCTTGCCTATTATCAGTAATCGAATCCTCTTCCTTTGAAATTAAACTTCTAAGTAAACATGTAGTTATTATTCCAATAATACAAATAATAGATAAGATCAATAATCTTTTCTTTTTCCTTCTTTTCCTTATTTTGTTTCTTTTTATTCTTTCCACCTTTATCTCCTTTAACCTATTATCCCCTGTAAAAAAAGAGCCAACCTATTGGTTGACTCATAAATTTGATAAATTTTAATAGTAACTATACTCTTTCAACAATAAGTGCAGTTCCCATTCCTCCACCAATACAAAGTGTAGCTAAACCTTTCTTTGCATCTCTCTTTTCCATTTCATAAAGTAAAGTAGTAAGAATTCTAGCTCCTGAAGCTCCAACTGGATGTCCTAAAGCTATTGCTCCACCATTTACATTTACTTTACTCATATCAAAACCTAAATCTTTTGCAACTGCTAAACTTTGACTTGCAAAAGCTTCATTTGCTTCTATTAAATCTAAATCTTCAATCTTAAGACCAGATACTTCTAATGCTTTCTTAGTTGCATGGAATGGTCCATATCCCATTATTGAAGGATCTAATCCCTTTGAACCATAAGAAACTATTTTTGCTAAAGGCTTAACTCCTAATTCTTTTGCTTTTTCAGCACTCATTATTACAAAAGCAGCAGCTCCATCATTTATTCCTGAAGCATTACCAGCTGTTACTGTTCCATCTTTAACGAATGCTGGCTTTAATTTTGCTAAAGTTTCTGGTGTTGTTCCAAATCTTGGGAACTCATCAGTATCAAATACTTTTGGCTCACCTTTTCTTTGTGGAATAACAACTGGAACTATTTCATCCTTAAATCTACCTTCTTTAATTGCCCTTTCAGCCTTTTGTTGAGAAGCAGCAGCAAAAGCATCTTGTTCTTCTCTAGATATATTCCATTGCTTAGCGATATTTTCAGCAGTAACACCCATATGATAATTATTGAAAGCATCCCATAATGCATCTTTAATCATAGTGTCTACTAATTTTCCATCGCCCATTCTTTGTCCCCATCTTGCTTTATCAAGAACATATGGTGCAGCCGACATGTTTTCCATACCACCAGCTATTACAACATCAGCATCACCTGCTTTTATCATTTGTGCTGCTAATGCAACAGTTCTAAGTCCTGATCCACAAACCTTGTTAATTGTCATTGCAGGTACTTCTTCTGGTAATCCTGCTTTAATAGTAGCTTGTCTTGCAACGTTTTGTCCAAGTCCTGCTTGAATAACATTACCTAATACTACTTCATCAACAACCTCTGGTTTAATACCAGCTCTTTTTATAGCTTCTTTTACAACTATAGCCCCTAATTCTGCAGCTGGTACATCTTTAAGTGATCCTCCAAATGAACCTAGTGCTGTTCTTGCTGCACTAGCAATAACTACTTCTCTCATTAATATTTACCTCCTAAAATTTATCATTCATTACATTATTAGCATTGTTAAACTATTAACATAATCTCATTATACCATTTCTTAGTTATTTTTCAATATATTTTTGTTAAATTTTAGTCAAACTATATACCAAATTCTTTAATATTTTCATTTATCAATCCAAAATACCTTAATATTGCTTTTGTAATTCTTTCTGATGCTTTTCCATCTCCATAAGGATTTATTGATTTACTCATTCTTTCATATGCATCCTTATTTCTTAATAAATTATTAGCCTCATTAACTACTTTATCTACATCTGTGCCAACTAATTTTACTGTTCCATAAGCAACAGCTTCTGGCCTTTCTGTTACATCTCTTAAAACTAAAACTGGTTTACCAAGATGTGGTGCCTCTTCTTGAAGACCTCCTGAATCAGTCATAACCATAAAACATTTATTCATCAAATTATGAGTTTCATTTGTATCTAATGGTGGCAATAAATGTATTCTTTCCTTATTTCCTAATTCTCTATATACAACATCTTTTACTACTGGATTTAAATGAACCAAATAAATTAACTCAACATCTTCGTTTTCTTCTACTATTTTGTTCAATGCTGTGCAAATATTATTTATTCCTTCTCCCCAATTTTCTCTTCTGTGTGCTGTAATCATTATTACTTTTTTATTTTTGAAATCTATATGATTTAGTTCTTCATGAGAAAAATTATAATCCTCTTTAACAGTATGCCTCATAGCATCTATTACTGTATTTCCAGTAACAAAAATACTTTCTTCTTTTACCCCTTCTCTAAGTAAATTTTCCTTTGAAACTTTTGTTGGTGCAAAATGTAAATCTGCTAATGCTCCTGTTAACTTTCTATTCATTTCTTCTGGAAAAGGAAAATATTTATCAAAAGTTCTTAAACCAGCTTCTACATGCCCAACCTTAATTTGCTGATAAAATGCAGCTAAAGCTCCTGCAAATGTTGTAGTGGTATCTCCATGAACTAATATCATATCTGGCTTTTCCTTTATGAATACTTCTTCAAGACCTTCTAATACTTTATTTGTAACTCCAGTTAAAGTTTGTTTTGTTTGCATTATGTTTAAATCAAAATCAGGTGTAATCTCAAAATAATCCAGTACCTGATCAAGCATTTCTCTATGTTGAGCAGTTACACACACTTTTGATTCTATTCCTTCAGTTTTTTCTAATTCCTTAACTAAAGGAGCCATTTTTATTGCTTCTGGTCTTGTTCCGAAAATTGTTATAATCTTCTTCATAGATTATTCCTCCATAATAATATATTTAATAGCCTACTTTACTATTTTGTTTTTTAATTTTTTCTACTATGCAATACATATTTTTTATTACTTCTCAGCTAATTCCCCTGTATATTCCAATATTCTATTAAATTATATCTTACTAGTATAGCAATGTAAATTAAAACAAAGGGTTCTTTTAATCAAATATATATTGGATTAAAGTCCCCCTCATTATATTATTTTGTACCAAATAATCTGTCTCCTGCATCTCCAAGACCTGGTACAATATATCCTTTTTCATTTAATTTTTCATCAATCTTTGCTACATATATGTCAACGTCAGGATGTTCTTGTTTTAACGCAGATATTCCTTCTGGTGCTGCAATCAAACACATAAATCTTAAATTAACAGCTCCTTTATTTTTTAAAAGTGTTATTGCATCTATAGCAGAACCTCCTGTTGCAAGCATAGGATCTACAACTAAAACCTCTCTTTTATTTATATCTTGTGGTAATTTACAAAAATATTCTACTGGCTTTAATGTCTCTTCATCTCTATATAAACCAATATGACCTACCTTTGCAGATGGAAGCAATTCTAATACTCCGTCCACTAATCCAAGGCCGGCTCTCAAAATAGGAACTACAGCCACTTTTTTCCCAGATAAAACTTTACACTTTGTAGTACATATAGGTGTATCTATTTCTATTTCTTCCATTTCAAAATCTCTAGTTGCTTCATAAGTCATAAGCATTGCAATCTCTCTAACTAATTCTCTAAATGCTTTTGATCCTGTATTTTTTTCTCTTATATATGCAAGTTTATGTAATATTAATGGATGATTTATTTCTATTACTTCACTCATTTTCCCGCCCCCTATACTACTATTTAGAATATTTTTTCTCTATAGCAGTTATTTTTTCTATTCTTCTAATATGTCTATCTCCTTCAAATTTTGAAGATAAAAATGTATCAACTATATCAAGTGCTAATCCTGGACCTACAACTCTTTGTCCTAATGTTAATATATTAGCATCATTATGTTCTCTTGTTGCATGAGCACTAAATGTATCGCTACATAATGCTGCTCTTATACCTGGAACTTTATTAGCGGCAATCCCTATACCTATTCCTGTTCCACAAATTAAAATTCCAAATTCATATTCTTTTGAAGCAACACTTTCTGCAACTTTAATTGCATAATCAGCATAATCACATGATTCTTCAGAATAAGAACCAAAATCCTTTATTTCATAGTTTTTTCCTTTTAGATGATTAATTATCTCATTTTTTAATGCAAATCCTCCATGGTCACATCCAATTGCTATTTTCATATGTATATCCTCCTAAATTGTTATTATATCAAATCCTGCTGCTTTATTCAGTCTATTCATAACTGCCAATCCTACTCCCTTTTCCTCAAAAGCTTCAGATAAGATTACATCAACACCTTCATCATCTAAATCCCTAAGGGATTCAAATAAATTTTGTGCAATCTGATTTAAATTACTACCTAAAGTAATAACTTTTGCATTATTGTAGTAACTACTATTTTCTTTACATGAAAGAACTCCAACTTTCTTTCCTTCATCTATATAATTTTGTATCATTTCATTAATTTTATCAATAGTTTTTCCTTTTGGTCCTTTAATAATCTTTACAGGAGCCTTTGGTGCATAATGTCTATACTTCATACCTGGTGCTTTTGGCTTAAAATTTTTATTCTTAGGTTTTTGAAGTATTGCTTTATCAACTTCAATTCTAGAATCAATTTCCTTAAGCATTTCTAGCGTAATTCCTCCTGGTCTTAACACCATTGGTGGATCTACAGTACAATCCAATATTGTAGATTCTACTCCTACATTGCATTTTTCTCCTCCTATAATATAGTCGACTTTTCCATTTAAATCTTCTACACATCTCTCTAAATCCGTAGGACTAGGTCTTCCACTTATATTAGCTGAAGGTGCTGCAATTGGTACGCCAGCTCTTTTAATTATTTCTTGTGCAACTTTATTATCAGGCATTCTTACACCAATACTATCTAAATTCGCACTAGTTGCATTTGGAATTATATCCTTTTTAAATAGAATAATTGTAATTGGTCCTGGCCAAAACTTATCCATCACTTTAATAGCTACCTCTGGTATCTCCTTAACATATTCTTTAATATTTTTACTAGCAACATGAATAATTAATGGATTGTCTTGCGGTCTTCCCTTTGCTACAAATATTTTTTTTACTGCCTCTTCATTTAAAGCATTAGCTCCTAATCCATACACTGTTTCAGTAGGAAATGCAACTATACCACCTTTTTTTATTATTTCTGATGCTTCATTTAAATATGTATTTTCATCCTCTTTTTTTTCAAGTCTAGCTATTTTTGTTTCCAAAACTATTCCTTCCTTCTTAAACTAATGTCTGTCCTCTTGCAATTTTTATATTTTCTATACATTCACTGGTATAAACTGCTTTTACACAATTCTTATAAATACAATCCAATAACAGATACTTTCTTAATCCACCTCTTCTTATTATTTGATAATAATATATTTGTTCTTCTTCTTCTGTTTTTCTAATAATATCAAGTTCCTTCTGTAATTTAGGAAATCTTTTATAAAATCCCTTTAAAACTGGTTTTAAGTTTTTATTTTTGAAATTAACTGTAGATACAATAATTATCTCCATTTCTTCTTCCATTTTTTCTGTATGAACTAGTATTATCTTATCACAAAACAGCATGCTTTCTTTTGTTAAAATGCCCGTTTTAAATTTCAATCTATTATTAATACAATTATATTTAATTTTAGTTGAATTTAATTTATTTAAAATTGCTATTAATATTAGTCCTTCAATAATTAGCAAATATAAATAATAAAACAATGTTTTTACGCCTGTTAAATACATTGTAAGCGGCAATATTACTGCTAAAAAAATCATTATTATGTTAAATCTTTTTAAAAATTTATTTTCTTTCTTTATTGCCTTAAATATATCCAAGTCCATTAACCTCCAATTACATAAAAGTCCCACATTTTTTAATGTAGGACTTTACAATAACAACTTTCTTTATAAAAATATATTAATCATTTCCCATTTGTTTCATTTTTTCTGATTGATCTGCAGTAATTAATGCATTAATAACCTCATCTATATCCCCATCTAAAAATGACTCAAGTTTATATAAAGTTAGTCCTATTCTATGATCTGTTACTCTTCCTTGAGGGTAATTATAGGTTCTTATTCTTTCACTTCTATCTCCTGTACCAACTTGACTCTTTCTATCTTCTGCAATACCTGCTGACCTCTCTGCTTCAGCTTTTTCATATAACCTTGCTCTAAGGATTTTTAATGCTTTTTCTTTATTTTTAAGTTGTGACTTTTCATCTTGACATGATACTACAAGTCCTGTTGGTAAATGTGTCATTCTTACAGCTGAATCTGTTGTATTAACACATTGTCCTCCATTTCCTGATGCCCTAAACACATCAATTTTCAAGTCTTTTTCATTTATTTCAATTTCAACATCATCTACTTCTGGTAATACTGCAACTGTAGCTGTTGAGGTATGTATTCTTCCACTAGACTCTGTGTCTGGAACTCTTTGAACTCTATGAACGCCACTTTCATATTTTAGCTTCGAATAAGCTCCATTTCCCTTTATCATAAATACAACTTCTTTAAAGCCCCCAAGATCTGTTTCATTAAGACTCATTATTTCAACAGACCATCTATTATTTTCTGCATATCTTGTATACATTCTAAATAAACTATGAGCAAATAAAGCAGCTTCTTCTCCACCAGCTCCACCTCTAATTTCAACAAAAACATTTTTATCGTCATTAGGGTCTTTAGGAAGCAATAGTATTTGTATATGATTTTCAAGTTCCACTTCTTTTTTAGAAAGCTCAGAAATCTCTTCTTGAAGCATTTCTCTCATTTCTCTATCATTTTCACTTGATAGCATTTCTTTATCTGCTTCCAAATCTTCTACAACTTTTTTGTATTCTCTATAAGCATTGACTATTATTTCTAATTCAGCGTGTTCTTTACATAACTTTCGCCATTCATTTTGATCCGCCATAATTGATGGATCACTTATTTTTACAGACAATTCGTCATATTTATTCTCTGTAAAAGCTAATTTATCTAATAACATGATATCACTCCGTATTTCTATTTTTACATCATTGTATTATATCACAATTTATTTATTATTTTCAACAAATAAACTTTCCAATAACAACTCTGTCTAAACCTGCCAAATCTTTTTTTATTTCCACCTGATAAAAACCATTTTCCTCCATAATTTCTTTTACCTTATTTCCTTGATTATATCCAATTTCAAAGGCAAGTAATCCGTCATTAACCAAAACTGCCTTGCTTTCATCCACTATTTTTCTATAAAATTCAAGTCCATCTTTCCCACCATCAAGTGCAACTAAAGGTTCATAATCTTTAACATCCTTCATAAGATTATGGATTTCATCACTTTCTATATATGGTGGATTTGATACTATTATTTCATATTTTTTATTATTTTTAATTATTTCTTTTAATAAATCACTTTTTATAAAATTCACTCTATCTACTAAGTTATTCTTAATTATATTTGACTTTGTTACTTTTTCTGGTATGTCAAAATAATCAACTGAATCTACTTTTATATTTTTTCTATAATGTGCCAATGCAATTCCTATAGCTCCACTTCCACAACATAAATCACATACATTAATACTAGAATTTTCTGAAATATTATTTAACACCTCCTGAACTAACACTTCAGTATCACTTCTAGGAATAAGTACACCTTCCTCAAGATTAAAATCTAACCCCATAAAATCACATTCTCCTAAAATATATTTTAAAGGTTTATTATTTGATCTTAAATCTATTAACTTTAAATATTCATTTGTTTTTTCTTCACTTACCTCTTTATCTGAATTAGTTAATATATATACTTTATCTTTCTCTAATACCTTTGAAAGTAATAATTGTGAATCTAATCTTCCAGAATCAATATTGGAGAGTTTTTTTACTCCAAGATCTATTAATTTTCCTATTGTAGCTTTTTCTTCAATTCCTTCAGCTTTTTTAAGAGAAGTTATAGCTACTTCAATTTGACTTTCATCCGGTTCTCTTGTTGTTAAATTTTGAAGTTTTAATCCTGGATATGCAATTATTTTTGCAAGTTCACCATTGTTTTTTCCAAGCCATCTTATTAATTCATAAGAAATCCCTGAAATTACAGGTATTAATACTATTCTTAATACTAATCTATATAAAAATGATCCCCATGATGTAAAAGTAAAAATAAATATACTAATAAACATTACCAGGAATAAAAAATTAGTTCCACATCTAGGATGAAATCTAGAAAACTTCTTTACATTTTCTACTGTTAACTCTTCCCCTGCTTCATAACAAAATATAGTTTTATGTTCTGCTCCATGATACTGAAATAGCCTATATATATCATCAAGCTTACTAATAATCCACATATAAAATACTAATATTGCTATTCTAAGAATTGCTTCAATAATATTTAACCCAATTGAATTAAAGTTGAATTTTTGGAATATTGAAGCCACACCTGTTGGAATCCCAACAAATATTGCTATAGAAAAAATAAATGATATAACCATAGTTATTGATATAATAATATCATTTGCCTTATTACCAAATTTTTTATTCAGCCATTTGTCAAATTTAGTTTCTTCCTCTTCTTCAAAAAATGAAGCTGAATAATTTAATGAATTTATTCCTATTTTTAAGTTATCAATTAAAACAAATATTCCTCTTAAAAATGGCTTGTCCAATTTGGGATATTTTTTGGCAAAAGGTATACTATTATCCATTTTTGTAACTATATCACCGTTTTCTTTTCTAACTGAAGTAGCAACACCTTTTAATCCCCTCATCATTACTCCTTCAATTACTGCCTGCCCACCTACATTTTTTTGAGCCATCTTTATACACCTCTTTTTAATTTCTTACTTTCGATTATATCATTTTAATACTGTCTGACAAAGTATTTTTTAACCTTATTTAAACATGCAATTTCTTGACGTTTACTACCCTGTATGATATACTCAAATAGTTGTTTATTACACATTTTGTTACTAAATAAGCAATCGAAAGAGGTGAAAAAAATGAGAAAAGGCATACATCCAGAATACAATCATGAAGCTGTAGTTAAGTGTGCATGTGGAAATACTTTTACAACTGGTTCTGTAAAAGACGAACTAAAAGTAGAAATATGCTCTAAATGCCACCCATTCTTCACTGGTAAGCAAAAAATTGTTGATATTGGTGGAAGAGTTGATAAATTCAACAAGAGATTCAACCTTAATCAAAACAAGTAGAAGATACGGGAAAGACTTTGTCTTTCCCATTTTCTGTATTATTTGAATATATAAATAGATTTCATATATTTACATTACTTTAAGTTATGCTTAAATTACGGAATATTTTTTTGAATATAAAATGAATTGAGTGATTTTATGAAAAAAGTATTAATCTTAACAACTTCTACAGGTCAAGGCCATAATCAAGCTGCTAGTTCTTTAATTGATGCCTTTTCTAAGGAAGGTTTTGAATGTATTAAGCTTGATTTCTTAGCTTCTAATAGTAAAATCCTAAATAAAACTGTTGTTAAAGGTTATGAAATATTAGCTTCAAAATTTCCTTCAATTTATGGATGGTTTTATGATTTTACTGATAGTGAAAAAACAAATACATTACTTCAAATTGTATTTACCTTTACAACGAAGAAATTACTTAAATCAATTAATTTAATAAAACCAGACTTAATAATTGGCACTCATCCTTTAACAGTAAATCTACTTGCAAAATTAAAGAAAAAAAATAAAATATCTATACCTTTTATTTCAATTGTTACTGATTTTAAGGCTCACTTCACTTATGTAAACAAGCTTGTTGATCTTTATATTACTGGTAGTGAATACACAAAAAAATCCTTAATAGATAGAGGTATTTCTTATGATAAAATTGTTACCTTAGGGATTCCTATTAAAAGTGACTTTTACACTAATGATAAAAAAGTCATTGAAATTAAAGATAAAGAATATTTTAATTTATTATTAATGAGCGGTAGTATGGGGCTAAATAATATTTATTTTGTTCTTAATGAATTATTAAATAATAAACATAAACTGCGAATTACTGTAGTTTGTGGAAATAATAAAGCTTTGAAAGAACAAATAATTAATAAGTGTTCTCAAAAGTACCCTAATAAAAAAATTCATATTTTAGGTTTCACAAATGATGTTTCTATGCTAATGGATTATTCTGATGCAATAATATCTAAGCCTGGTGGTCTTACTGCCACAGAATCAATTGTAAAGAATTTACCATTAATCATACCTTTCTCTATTCCTGGTCAGGAAATGGAAAATACAAAATTTCTTTGTGAAAATGGCTACGCAATATGCATTAATAATGTTAAAGATATTAACTCTACCTTAGATTTTTTAATTGAAAATCCAAATAAATTGAAAGAAATGAAAAAAAATATGAATAATTTGTCTTCAACTTATTCCACAAAAAAAATTGTTTCAATTTCAAGTAATTTAATTAATGTTTAATTTAACTATAAATTAAATAAAGTATTATTTTAAGCATCTTTACATCTTAAAATAATACTTTATTTTTAATTATTTATTTTCATTTTTTTGAAATAAATTAATAAATTCTTTGTTATTTTTTGTTTTTGATAACATTGTAATTAAATTTTCAGTAATAGCTTCTATATTTCCCTCTTTATACATTGTTTTTCTTAATGAGAAAGCAACTTCTTTTTCTTCTTCATTTAATAATAAGTCTTCTTTTCTTGTTCCTGATTTATATATATCTATAGCAGGGAAAATTCTTCTTTCTTGAAGCTTTCTATCTAAATGAACTTCCATATTCCCAGTTCCTTTAAATTCTTCAAAAATCATATCATCCATTCTTGAGCCAGTATCAACTAATGCTGTTGCCAATATTGTTAAACTTCCACCATTTTCAATATTTCTAGCTGCTCCAAAGAATTTTTTAGGCATTATTAGTGCACTTGGATCTAATCCCCCTGATAATGTTCTACCTGATGGAGTAACAGTTAAATTATAAGCTCTTGATAATCTAGTTAAACTGTCCAATAGAATTATTACATCTTTTCCTTGTTCCACTATTCTTTTAGCTCTTTCCAAAACAATTTGAGATACTTTAGCATGATTTTGAGGCTCTTCATCAAAGGTTGAATAAATTACTTCACCATTAATACTTCTTTGCATATCTGTAACTTCTTCTGGTCTTTCATCAATAAGTAATACTATTAAAACCGATTCTGGTTCATTTGCTGATATACTTTGAGCAATTTTTTTAAGTAAAGTTGTTTTTCCTGCTTTAGGTGGTGCTACTATAATTCCTCTTTGACCTTTTCCAATTGGACAAATAATATCCATAAGTCTTGATGATAAATCTGAAGAATTATTTGATTCAAGCCTTATTCTTTCTGTTGGATATATTGGAATTAAGTTTTCAAAAGCAGTTCTTCCAATGGCTTTTTCAGGATGCTCACCATTAACTTTATCAACATATATTAATGCTTTAAATTTTTCTCCTTCTTTTGCTTCTCTAACCTTTCCAATAACTTCATCTCCAGTTTTTAAATTAAATCTTCTTATTTGTGAAGGTGAAACATATATATCCTCACTGCTAGTTAAATAATTTTTACATCTTAAAAATCCAAAACTATTATTTTCTAATATTTCTAAAATACCTTTTGCAATATCAGAATTATTAATTATTGATTTTAATTGTTCTTTCTTTTCCTCTGGCTTCATTTGATTATTATTTTTATTTAAATTAGTTCTATTATCTACTTTTGGGGCAATTTTTTCTTTTAATATTACTCCATCTTTTTTAACAGAATGACTATTTGATAATATTATCTCATCTATAAGCTCATTCTTTTTAAACTTAGATATATTTTTTATACCTAACTCTTTAGCTATCTCCTTCAATTCTGCTAAAGTTTTATTTTCATATTGTTCTTTTGTCAAAATGACACCTCCAAATTTTGTATTTAAATTAACTGGAAATCTGTTGAAATTATATTGAAGTGAAATAAGAAATGTTTTAAATCCTATATAATTATTATATATTTTTATTTATGCTTTAACAAGTCTTCTTCTATTTCAAAGAATTTCTCCCTAAAGGCGCTATTTATAAGTAACCTTTCTTCTGCCCTTTTAAGATTATATGTTAAGCTCCGCTTGTTTTTTAACTTTAGATCCTCTTTTATTTTATTTTCATCAATACATTTATATTTTTTTAATAATAATAAAAATAAGTATTTATTATCTTTGTCTTTTAATATATTTAAAAAATTTACAGGTTCTATAGAATAATGCCTGCAAATCATACTTAATATAAAAATATATTTTTCTGTCATATCCATTAAAAAACCACCTACCTTATTTTGTTATTCTAATTATTGCCATAACTGTAGATGGTTAATCAACATATAAATATATTATTGCTTTGTCATTTTAACTTTTAATAATAAGGATGTGTTAAGAGGACTTTGTCCTGCTATTGCCATATCATAATTTATACTTATTTCCCCACCTTCATCATTCATGTCTACATCTAGTCTATTAGTAGATATGGTGATTTCAAGCATTCCATATGGAGTATTATATAATGATATTGAAGGTTCATTTTCATTAAATATCATTTTAGTTGTTGTTGTGCCTTCTCTTTCTAAAATCACTTCTTTTTCCTTAATTATTACAGTGGTGGTAGTCCCATCCATTCCAGATAATTCTGTTTCTTCATAAATTGCCTTATAGCCATCATCAAGTTTTATATATTTTCCTGGAGATAATACTTCTATTTGTTCTCCTTCACTAATATTGTTGTTGCTCAAAATACTAATCACAGCATTATTTTCCATTTATTCTTCCCTCAACATTCTTTATTTATACTGTATTAAATAATCATTTATTTCTTCATCTTTCATAGGTTTAACACTAATTTCTTTATTAAATTTAGTTCCAAAATTTCCATACTTAATAGTAACAGAATCACAATCTTTCCCTTTACTATATCTAGCAACTATTCTACATGCAAGGTTCCTATCATTTTCATCAGAAGTTCCATGAATAATAGCCATTGCTCCCATATGACTTGAAGGAATAAATACCAAATCTTCTTTTGTCAAAATTTCTTTTATCTTTTCTGCCTCTTCTCCTGTTCTAGAAACAATAATTTCGCAATTATTTTCACTTATAAAATGCCTACCATAGTTTAGTAATGCAATTTCCTTTGGTGTTATATTTTCATTTATTTCTAAAGCTTTTTTTAGTCTTACAGAATAATTAGGTTCAGTTAGTTTACATCCTCCAGCTGGAGATGGATAATCTTTTATTCCCCATTTCTCTGCTAATTCCATTTGTACCTTTCTACTTCTACCTGAAATATCTAATAATTTTTCTCTATCAACAAGTCCACTTAATTCCATTTCTGTAGGTTCTAAATTTAATGCACATAGTGGTCTTAATATTTTATTTGAAAATCCAGATTCTTTTTTAACAGTATTTAAGGCTTGTTTATTTTGAGACATTGGTCTTTGATTTAACACCTCTCCTGTTATAATAAAATCTGCATTGTATTCTTCTAGGATTTTACCACAATAATTCATCATCATAGCATGACAATCTATGCAAGGATTCATATTCTTACCTCTACCATGCTTAGGATTCTTTACCATAATTAAATGTTTTTCCGAAAAATCAATTACTTCCAATCTTATTCCTATTTGTTTAGCCATTTTTACTGCATTTTCTTCTCCAAAAAAATAAGATTTAAAGCATATACCTATTACTTCAATACCTTGATCTTTTATTAATTTTGCAGCTAAACCACTATCTAATCCACCTGACATCATTGCCAACGCTCTAGTCATATTATTATTCCTCCATTTATTCATTACATTTTATAGTTTATGATTAAAAGAAATATTTATCAAGTGAAATTTTATTAAAGCCATTTTTTGTATTGTATTTATGAGTACATATTAACTTTATTTGAAGACTAACCTTAATTAAATATATCTTCAAACCATTCTACAATTTTAAATTTCACTTCAACATCTTCCTCTTCTGTATTATCATCAGTATTCTTTTCTATTTCATTATCTAATTCTTCTTTACTTTTTTCATCCTCAACTTGTCCCTTTGTAACATCAACAAAACACAAAGGTGGAAACATTACACACCACCAATTCTTTCCTTCTCCACTTCCAATTATTATTTTAAAAGCTTCATAATTTCCTTGAGGTAATATTATACTTCCATAAGATTTTTCAGGGAAATTATCCCTTTCAAGTTTTATTTCAACCTTATAATCATACCCATTCTCCTTAATTATGGAATTAGCTATTTCAATAATATCATTTTCTTTGCTTTTTATTATTTCTCTAGATTCTTCTATAGTTTTTGATTCTTTTAAAAAAGGATATATATTATCTATAACTTTATCTTTAATTCTTAATTTTAATTTTTGATCCTCATCACTATCACTATTTGCAATAACATGAAATCTAATAATAGAATTTTTCACATCATCATATTTGTAATAATATGTTTTTTGAATGCTTGTACATCCTGAGAACAAAGATATACAAATAACGAATAAAATAGCATATATATTTTTTTTCATAAAAAACCTCCTTATGGATTAAATTATGTCCATAAAAAGGCTTTCTATTCATATCTATATTGTTCTTGTAATAAAAACATCTCTATATACTTTCTTCATTTCATCATAGCATTCTTTCGCTTTTAGCATATCATCAAAAAAGCCATATACACTTGGACCACTTCCACTCATCATTGAATTAATTGCTCCAAATTCTTTTATCTGCTCTTTTATATTAATTAAGATTTCATACTCTTTTAGTGTCACATTTTCTAATAGGTTTTTCATATTCTTTGCCACATAATAAAAATCATTTTTCTCAATTGCTTTAATTAAGTCAAAAGTTTTAGGATGTTTTCTTACTTTTGAAATATCATACTTTTTATATACTTCTTTTGTTGAAACTGCAAAGGCTGGCTTTACTAATACTAAAATATGATTCTTAAAAGGCTTTAATTGAGTTATTTTTTCACCTATACCTTCACATAATGCAGTTCCTCCCTCAATACAAAAAGGAACATCTGCACCTAATTTTAATCCTAATTCTCTTAACTCCTGGTTAGTAGCATTTATATTAAATAAATTATTCATTATCCTAAGAACAGCTGCTCCATCAGTACTTCCTCCTGCAAGTCCAGCTGAAACTGGTATGTTCTTTTTTATGTTTATGTATACCCCACCATTAATTTTATATTTTTCCATCATTAATTTTGCAGCCTTATAGGCTAAATTTCTTTCATCATTAGGAACAAATTTTTTATTACATCTTAAATTAATTCCTTCATTTGCTTTCTTTACCTCTACCTCATCATAAACATCTATAGTCTGCATAATCATTTTTAGTAAATGATAATTATCTTCTCGCTTTCCAATAACATCTAAAGATATATTAATTTTTGCATAGGCTTTTTCCCTCATAATATTCTTTAATCCTTTCAGCATCTTTATTGAATTAATTTTATCATAAGAAAAATAATAAAAAAAGTGAAATTATAAAGTTTATTTGTATCAATTTTCTATATTTAAATAAAGGCTTAGATATACCTAAAACTTGATATATCTAAGCCTATGATTTAATTATTTGCTACATTTAAGTTTTTTTCGTTAATTCCTTTGTCTTTCTGATTACCTTTTATTATTTCTAACAAAGAATTAAAATCTTCATAGAAAACTATTATTATGTCCCCTTCTTTGCTAAGTTTTATAGCTTCATTAAATGCATCTATTTCATCTAAAATTATTAATGCATTCTTATTATTAGAAGTTTTTAAAATACCTTCTTTTATCAAATTGGCGGTTTCTCCTTCTAATCTTCCACGTCTATCTTTGTCTTCTTTAATTATTATGGAATCTAAAAACTCACCACACAGCTCACCTATTTTAACCATATTTTCATTTTCCCTATCTCCTGGAACTCCAATAACACCAATTACTTTATTACTTTTAATTTTATCAATTGCTTTGAAAATTGCTTTATATCCCTCAATATTATGTCCATAGTCTAATATTACATTAACTCCATTATAATCATACATATTAAATCTTCCTGGATTGTATTGTTCATTAATTTGAAATGTTTTAAATCCTTTTGATATCATACAATAATCAATTCCTATTCCAACTAATGCTGCACATGAAGCCAATGCATTTTCAATATTGAATTCTAAAATTCCTCCAAAAGTAAGAGGCATGTTTTCTATATTAATTATGTGATACTTCTTATTATCATTAATTACATAGATGTTTTCCCCTTCTACAAACACAGCTATTCCTCCATTATTAATTTCATTTATTAATAATGGATTTTCTTTGTTTTTGGAAAAGAATATTTTATTAACTTTAATTCTTGGAATTATTTTTTTACTCCATTTATCATCACAATTAATTACAGCATATCCTGAAGCTTTTACAGCTTCCCCTACTAATGATTTTACAAATGCTAATTCTTCCATTGTATTTATTCCATCTAACCCCAAATGATCCTCTGTTATATTTGTTATTACAGCAACATCTGCATTTTCATAGGCTAATCCTTTTTTGATTATACCTCCTCTTGCTGTTTCTAATACTGCTACTTCAACTTCTTTATTAAATAAAATGGTTCTTGCACTTAAATAACCAGTATCATCGCCTTTATCAATACATTTCCCACCTATAAAAATTCCTTCTGTTGAAGTCATTCCAACTTTATATCCCATAGTACTAAGTACATGAGATATTAATCTTGTAGTGGTAGTCTTTCCATTAGTTCCTGTAACAGATATTACAGGTATATTACAAGGTTCTCCTTTATACTGTAATCTTAATATAGCCTCGCCAACCTTCCTTGATATACCTACACTTGGATGTTCATGCATTCTTATACCTGGTGCGGCATTTACTTCTATAATTACCCCATTACTATTCAATGATTGACTTATATCTTTAGTTTTTATATCTATTCCACATATATCAAGACCTATTATTTTTGCTGCCCGTATACATATTTCTTTATTTTCTTCACTAATTAATTCAGTATAATCTATTGCTTCCCCGCCAGTAGATAAATTTGCATTATATCTTAAGGTTATTTTTTTACCTTCAGGTGGTATAGAAGATAAACTATAGCCCTGCTTCTTAACTGTTTTTAATAATTTTTCATCTATTTTTATTTTAGTTAATGGTTTTTCATGATCGAATCCTCTTTTTGAATCTTCATTAACTTTCCTAATTAAAAACTTTATATCATGAATTCCATCACAAATAATAAAAGGTGGAATTCTTAGTGAAACTGCTATTACCTTATTACCTACCACACATACCCTATAGTCATTTCCTTCAATATTTTTTTCTATAATTAAATCAGGATACTTATCCTTAATGGAATTATAGGCTTCAATTAGCTCTTTTTCGCAAGAAATATTTAGTATTACTCCATCTCCTTTACAACCAAATCTTGGTTTTAATACAAGTGGATATCCCAATACTTCTCCTTCTTTTAGTAAATTAATTATATTAGTAACCTTATTTCCTTCTGCTACAGGTATATTCTGACTTTTAAGCAGTTCCTTTGTTAATAATTTATCAGAAGCTATATCAACTGCTACACAACTACTATTTGATCCTATTGTGGCTTCTATAACGCGACCTTGCTTCCCATAACCAATTTGAAAAAAGCCACTATCACTTAATTGCATAGTTGGTAGCCCTAATCTATTAGCTGCTAGCTTTATGGCTTGTGTACTTGGTCCTGTTATCTCTTTTGATAATATTTCTTCTAAAATTTTTATTCTATCCTCATAACTTATTTTTTGTTCATTAATTAAACTATTAATTATATCTATTGCTAATCTAGCAGTTTCTATCGCAACTGTTTTATATTCATATTGAAATATTATATAGTATAAATCATCTTTAATTTCTCTTGCTTTTCCGTATGCAACTTCTATACCTAATTTGTTTTGAATTGCTATTATTATATGCTCACATATATGAGCCAAATAAGTGCCTTCTTTTAGCCTTTTTACAAATCCGCCTTCTTCATCAATACCACATCTATGTGATTTTAATTCTGGAATCATTTCAACAAGTTCTTGATTAAAATTTGGTATATCCTTACTTGGAATTTCAGCATAACCGCACAAATCAACATCTATTCTAATACATTTTTTATGAGAATATATATTTATTCCTTCATATATTTTTTGTTTTATTATTTTCATCTTAAGATTTTTCCTCCTCAAAAGGTGCCCTTCTTTTAAGACTAAATTTGTTACCTTCTTTTAATACGTCTACTCTAACATTATATATACTTAGTACCTCATTACTTTGTTGTTCAGATACATTGCTATAGGTTATCTTACTTCCGTCAACAAAATAAACGGCACCTTCACCTATTACTTCAATGTCTCCTTCAAAATTCAAACAAATAGCTGTATTTTCATCTATTCCGATTCCTAAAACTTCTGGATTTTGAGCCACTGCTGTTAATAATCTTCCAATTCTTCCTCTTTGAATAAAATGTTGATCAATAATTATATTGTTAACTAACCCTAATCCTGAAGACATTTTAATTGTGCATTTTCTCGGTGCCTCTTCATCTTCACCTTCTAAAATCATAGTATCACACATTACTGATGCACCTGCTGAGGTTCCAACTATATATTTTCCCTTATTTGCCGATTCTTTTAATGCATCATATATTGGAGTTCCTCCAATCAAGCTGGTTATTCTTAATTGATCTCCTCCAGTAAAAAATATTAATGAAGCCTCTTCTATTATTAACTTGTTTTCATCTATAAACGCCTCTTCTCTTTTGCTAATATCTAAAATTTTTATATTCTTAACACCTAATTCTCCAAAAGCTTTTTTATATTTACTAGCCATTTCCTTTGGATATTCAGTAGCAATTGTAGCTACTAATAAAATATCTGTTAATTTATTAATGCAATTGCACACTTTTTTTAATATTTCTTTTTTCCCTTCTTTATCTTCTGCTCCACCAATAATAATTAAATTTCCACTTAGTTTCTTATCCATTTTTTCACCTCAAATCATGCATTTGTTATTGTTCCCCATATAAAAGTTATTATTCAATAAAAAAGAAATGCTACAAAATGAAACAAATCATTTTGTAGCATCCACTTACATATATTTATTTTTTTAAAAAATAGCTCTTCCTGGAATAATTAATTTTTCTCCTGGATTAATAACATTTTCATCTTCAATGTTATTAATTTTTACAAGTTCTTCTACTGTTGTATTAAATCTTTTAGCTAACTTCCATAATGTATCACCATTACCTACTACATAAATGGTTACACTTGCTTTTTTTGTTTTAATTTCTTCTTCAGATTCTATTACATCTTCAATAAACTCTTTTTCCTCTTCACAACATACTTTTACTGATAATGAAACAGTTCCCCTTATTGCTATTGTATTAACCTCTATAGCAGCCTCAATATTTTCTAAAGTACAATTGGCTGATGCACTCATTTTAGATGTTACAAATGGCATATCTACAGCAATTGTAAAAGGTATATCTCCTTGAATATTACCAAAAAATCTTTCTTCTCTTGATGTTTTATATAAAATATTAGCTTTTAATACCCCTTCAACTACTACTTTCCCATCTAAAACATTTTTTTCTGTAATTAATACATTTCCAAGAGTCACTACTATGTTTTCAGGTGGAATATCCCCTTCTTTTATATATATATTGTCTTTTATTATGGATTCAGTACTTTGTATTCCCTTCAATAACTCTATTTCATGAACTTTCTTATTTAGATTTAATGTGTGTTTTGTTGAATATGCATCTTTCATTATTTCAACATTATCCATTGAAAATACCTTAACTAATGCAGCTAGTAAAAACTCTGTATTAATAATTCTCGCTTCTCCTAAATCATCATCTTCAAGCTGTATTTCACTATTTTTTATTCCATAAGAAGCATAAGATGTCATTTCTGAATATGCTCCAATCATCTCTTCTTCTTTGGACAAGAATACATCATCTTCTATTGAAATAACTTCTTTACTTTCAGCACCTAAATACAGTATTTTAACTTTACAATAACAAGTAAAATATATTTTGTCTTCTCCTACTTTGATATCTTTTTTATGAAGAGTTAGTGAAGTATTTAGTATTTTGAATACTTGGGGTTTATCCATTCCAATTCTAATAACTGACTTACTTAAAACCTCGAATTCTTTGCTGGAAATAAGTCTATTTATTGTATCTTGTTTTTTTAGTACTTGAATGTTATTAGAATTTTCTATGTCCTTAACAAAATCAAAATTTCTGGTTTTAAATATTTCATAAGTAACATTCATTACCCCATCAATTTGTATTTTTCTTTCATTCATTATATGTGCTTCAATATGTTCAACTTTACATTCTGATTCAAAAGAAATATTGTTATCCCCATTAACAATATCAGCAAAACTTGTAAACTTCTCAGAATACTTTACTGAATTTAATATCTCATTATCATCCCTAGGTATATAAATTATTGTATATTCAATGTTTCCTTCAATAATAATTTTATCATTCATTATTTTTTGTCCTGTTATTATGGGTTTTGTGTCTACCATCATAATTTCTTGTACATCTGGCTGAGTATCAGGAATTAAATATTCATTCTGCAATATAATCGTAGATAAATCATATTTAACAAGTTTTTGAAATTGAATATTTTCTTTAATAATATCTATATTAGTCACTTATTGGTACCTCCATTATACCTATTCCTACTAATATTTATATATAAAACAATTATATTTATTACTATTATTTTAATTTTTTATTTATAAAATTAATTTTATTTCTAACTATAAATAAAAATTATAATTGTGAAAAAATCTGTTGACAACTATCTAATTTTGTCGTATTATAATATTGGTTATTGACCATATAACCTCTCATAAATTCTCAATACCCTTTTATACCATAGTTGAAAGATGGAACCCACCATCTTTCTTTTTTTACCTTTTTATAATTAATATTAATTTTAATTTATTAATAAGTATAATTTATAATAATAATTTACTATTATTATATAAACTAGAATATATGGACTGTTTTACAATACCATATAGCTACTTACTATAAGTATATATACATAAAAAAAGCTTTGATACTAATATCAAAGCTCTTTATATTCTAAAGAAAATCCAATTGAACTGTCTTTGTTAATACATCTGAATAACTATATGTCACTGTCCTTTGGGTGTCATTCTCCAATCTAATTACAAAGATACTTGGATAAGCGCTCTCTAAAACTCCATCATTTACTAATATTTTTTTACGGCCACCGTTAGCTTTTAGAACAACCTTTTCTCCTAAGTGATCTTCAATAGTTTTCTTTATTGTTGCAATAGTTCTATTTTTCTCCACCTAAACACCCTCTTTCATAGTAAATTATACTATAATTCCATTTTTCTGTCAAGTAAAATATTTATTTTATCACTAATAAATACCACTGTCAATATATCTTTTATATATTTTCACATCTTATACTATATTCTTTGTTTTTTTCTATTTATTTATTCATTTTTACCTTATTTTTTTTACAATTTATTAAAATATTCATTTTTACTTTTTACAAGTAAGGTGATTTAGGATATCCCTCTCTATATTTGCCTCTCGTCTGCAGCCCTCCAATCCCCTTAATTCCAGTTATTGTATTGTTAATTACTTCTGTTATAGCTACCACTTTATCAATTTTCGTATAAGCGATTTTTTCACATACAAAAACAGGATCCAAACAATGAATCAAAACTCTATTAGGACTTGAAGCAAAATTTGCCCCTGCATCCAACATACATTCATAACAACTTTGACATGCACCAGCAAAAATAACAAGCTCATCATAACTTCCATTATAATTTCTTAAAGCCTTAACTGCATCAATATAATATTTAGAATTCCTATAACAACTAACATCCAAAAAGTTTTTAGTATCCTTTTGTACCCCATCATGACCTGTTAAAACAACAATATCAGGTTTAATTTCTTTTACTAAATCAACAATTTGCTCTGGTTGCTGTCTTTCAGGTATCGCTACTCCAACAGCATCTAATAAAAGTTGTTTATACACTTTTAAGCATGTTTCCATGTACTCACTATCTCCATCAACATGAAGAATTTTACCTGGGCGCCCAAACATTAATTCTCTTTCATTTAATTCTTTAGGTTTTGCTCTTGACAAAATATCTCCCCTAAGTGCAATAGCATTTTTTATAGCACTATTTACTCTACTATTAAGTATTTTATCTTTCTTCCCTTCATTATCATCATTAACTATTTCTAAGTCTACACCTTTTGAATCTGCAAGAATTCTAATACATATACCTTTTAATATATATACCTTATCACCATTTTTTTCTTTTATATCTATTATTTTAAAGGTTACATCCCTATCATAAGATTTTCTAACAACTATGTCTCCAATTACCATAATCTTCCCCCATATATTGCTATATATATCTATTCTATGAAAAGAAACAGTAATAAGTTACTAAGGAATATGAAGCAACTACAAAAGGACTACCTCAAAATCTTATTTAGAGATAATCCTTTTGCTTAATCATTTAATAAATTCCTTTTCATATTCACTTAAAAATTCTAAAAACTTATCTTTCTCATCTACTATACCCTTTAATTTATTATAAAATGTATTTTGTCCCCAATTAACTTCATTATAGTAGTATCTATTTGCTAATCTCCAATATCTTTGTGGAAATTGTAAATACGCATATAGAACTTTATGTTCCTCATGAGAAAGTGGTGATATGGAATTATATGCATCTATTATTGATTTTGCAAAACTAAAATTCCAGTCCACCCTCTTAAGCACTTTTATCATGAAATTTGATATGTCAAAAGTTCTAACTTCTCTTTTACAAAAATCAAAATCAATTACATACACATCATTTTTATCATTTAATATTATATTATGATAAGTAAAATCATGATGACAAAAGCTCTTTTCACTTTCTGCTTTTGCACATAGCTCATAATATGATGACTCTTCCAATGTCTTTAATGCTTTCATGCCAATAGACTTATAAAATTCCATTGATTTCAAATAAACTATATCAAAGTCACTTTTATTGCTTTTCTTCCTAAGCATATCTCTCATTTTATCTAAAGACTTAATCCTTTTCTCCATAAGGTGATTCCATCGTCCCAAATCGCTTTTGAGCTTTGAATTTTCAGGAGGTTCATATCCTTTTGATGCTTCATGCATCTTTGCTAATGTTTTTGCTGCAAGTATAACCTCTTCAATATTGTGAAAATCGCATTCTCTTCCATCAAGCCATTTAGAAAGAGTATATAAATCTTCATTAACTAAAGCATATGGCTCCCCATCTATATTCAAAAAATAATTATCAACATTACTAAATCCATTATTAATTAAATGTTCTTTAGCGCCATATACAAATAATAATTTTTGAGGACCATAATTAATTTTTTTTAAACATCTTTCACCTTTATTAGTCTTTAAGTAATATACCCCTTTATTTGCTTTGATTACTTCAATGTTAATATCAAATTGTCTTTCGATTTCAAATTCCCTCATCATTTTGCCTCACCTCCTTTATATTTATATGTACATCCTATTTCTTTTATTAACAAAACTTACCTCATTTTAATATAATAAAATTATAGTACTAAGAAAGGAAACATCATGAAGATTGGTATTGACGGAAGAGCAGCAAAATGGTACAGAGGAACCGGTATTGGTACCTATACCTATCAATTAATTTCAAGCTTAAATACCGTAGATAAAAATAATGACTATCTTATCTTTTTACCTGATGATTCTTCTCTTAAGGATTTAAATAATAATTTTCATATAGATTCGGTAATAAGTAGCATTACAGATAACTTTTGGGATGATGTTAGAGTTCCAAATTTATTAGGTAAAAAAAACATGGATCTTTATCACGTTCCACAAAATGGAGTTGGCTTATCAGAAAATATATATTGCAAAAAGACCATTACGTTGCATGATATTATTCCACTAAGAATGCCTGAAACTGTAAGCGAAAAATATCTAAGAATCTTCCATGATGAATTGCCCAAAATAATTAATTCTTGTGAAGGTATAATAACTGTATCAGAATTTTCAAAAAAAGATATTATAAAAGAATTTAATTTCCCTAAGGAGAAAATTTATGTTACACCTCTTGCAGCTGAATCTATATATACACCTATAAGTAAAGTATTTTGTAAAAAAATCCTTACAAGCCGGTACCAAATTACTGATAATTTTATCTTATATGTTGGAGGCTTTAGTCCAAGGAAAAATATAATGGGACTAATAGAAGCTTTTTCGAATATCCCCTTAACAGACAGAAAAAACACAAAACTTGTTATTGTTGGTAGAAAAGGTTTATCATATGAAAAATATAAACAAAAAACCTATGATTTGAAAATTAGTAATGATGTTATTTTTACTGGCTTTGTTCCACTTGAAGACCTACCTATATTTTATAACGGATGTGAAATGTTAGTTTATCCTTCCTTTTATGAAGGGTTTGGACTTCCACCACTAGAAGCCATGGCTTGTGGCACACCAGTAATTACATCAAACTTAACTTCTCTCCCAGAAATTTGTGAAGATTCTGCTATATTAATTAACCCATATGATATTCAGAACTTAAGCGATTCTATAAATAGAGTTTTAAATGATAATTTATTAATGCTTTCAATGTTTAATAAAAGCCTAATTAGAAGCATGGACTTTTCCTGGCAAGAAACAGCAAATAAAACTATTGCTGCATATAAATCAATGCTTTCATAATTTTAAATCCCATAATATTTTTTATATAAAATCTATTATGGGATTTAATACATTAATTAATTATAAGGTCTTTATTTACAAATTCATCTCTATAATTTTCAAGAAATTCTCTTCTAAAACTTTCGTTAATAAGTTTATTATTATATCTATTTAAAAACACATTATAATTCCATGCTTTTTCTTTTTTATAATAACTTTTGGTCAACGAATAAAAATCCCTTGGAAATTTCATCAAAGCATAAATATAATCATATTCATAACTATTTATTGTATTACTTTTTCTATATTCTCTTAAGGCCTTTTTAGCTTTTTCATAATCAAAAGCATTATTCTTTATACCCTTTAATAAAAGATCTGCTATATCCACCACTTTTAAGTCTATTGTTAAATAATCAAAATCAATTAAATTTATTTTCTCATCTTTTATTATAAAATTATGTTCAGCAAGATCATTATGACACACTGCTAATTCCTTTTTTATTTCTTTTCCATAGTAATTTTCTACTTTCATTAAAAATTCTTTTGCTTCCTGAATTTCATCTAAATATTCTTGTACTTTATCTATAAAAATACTATCAAATTCATTTTTATATTTATATTCTTCTACCCACATTTTTATTTCACGTATGTCCTTAATTGCATCATCTATTTTGTTTATGAAATTTTTTTCTATAGGGATATCATTTTTTAAATTCATTAATACTTCTTGAGATGTTTTATGGAAATTTCCAAGAAACTCTGCTGCCATATTAAATTCAATTGGATTTGTAAATGTAACTTCTCTTCCTTCAATTAAATCCATCACTAAATAATTATTCCCTTTATACTTTATTAAAAATTTATCTTCTTTGTATTTATAAAATTTTACTATTCCAGGACAAATATCACTTATTTTATCTAAATAACTACTAATGAAATTTATTCTTTCTTCCTCATAATCAACTTTCTTTAATACCTTCTTTCCTTTATTTGTGTGTAATATAAAAATCTTTCTTAAAGGAATAACATCAAATACCTGAAGATCTAATTCATAAAAAAAATCCATAGTTAAATCATATTCCATTAAATAATTTTTATCAGGATATCTTAAATTTTTCATTATATATAATCCTTTCTAAGCTCATATTCTATAATTCTTTTCATATTACATAAATATTTATCTACATTATCACCTCTTCTTTTTTTTACATATCTTTTCCATTCTTTTAATAAGTCATAAGGATATTCAAGAAGGCATCTTATATATTCCTCACTATTGTCTTTTAAATTTGCTATAGAAACATATTGAGTTAATATATAATTATAATTAAATTTTGGATTTTCTCTAACCTCTTCCTTAATAATCATAAATATATCTTCTTCAATTAAATTATAACTAGCACTTTTTAATGTTCCGATTTCAACTCTATCCATTACTCTTAAATTTTCTTTTGTTACTTGTCCAAGGCATATTTCTTTTTTCTTCATGCTTCTTTTTAGAAGATCATAGTAATCCATTTTTACTATTTCACCTAATGATTTTTCTCCTGCATTAATTATTTCATCACCATATATAAATAAAAAGCTTTCTACATTATCTCTATTCTTCTTCCACTTAATTTCTTCTAATTGTTTTTTTGATATTTTTAATATTACATTCATACTTTCTAATAATTTACCTAATTTACATTCAATTCTGCTAATACCTTCACCGTAAGAAGCCAATATATTATGAAGGTAATTTATTAATTTAATTTGTCCAAGTAAGTCTTCTTCTGATTTTTCTTTTAGATTGTATAGTTTTTTTTCTTTAACTATAATATCCTTATTTAATAAATATTCAGATAATGTTAAATTATTAATAATAATCCCTCCTAATAAATTTTTTAAAAACTAAAAAAACTCCTTGGTAAAGTTTTCTATTTTTTCTCTCTCTTCTAAATATCTCTCCAGTTTTCCTAAATATTCTTTTTCATCCCAAAGCTGCTGCTCCCAATATTTTTGAATTCCTAATTGCCAAAAACCTTGTGGAAAAGTAATGAAATATTTCAAAAACAATATATCTTCTTTATTAATTTGTTTTGAAAAATTATATGCTCTAAATATTTTTTCTCCAATCTCTTGATCCCAATTATTCTTTCTCAAAGCTCTAATTATTAAGGATCCTAAATCGTGCAATGATGAATCTAAAATGCAATAATCAAAATCAATTAAATTTACATTTCCATATAAATCCACCAGCACATTGTGATTTGCTATATCATGATGACAAAATCCCCTTTTAAGTACCTCTCTCTCCATATACTCCTTATAATTAGAATTGTTTATACCTTTTATAGACTTCTCCGCTTTCATAACTTCTTTGTCTAAATATTCTAAATATAACTTATCAAATTCATTTTTGATACATTTTTGATTAATTCTATTTTTAAAATCTAATATTTCATTTTTTCTAGTATTAAAGATCTTTATCCAAGAAAACCAATAAATTCTAGGTTTCATATTATCATTAAGTGTAAATCCTTCACTATATTTATGAAATTCACCTAACTCAAATGATGTATTTTCTAAATCCTTTATATTACTATAATCGCTTATTCTTCCTCCAATCCATTTTGTTAAGTAGCAATATTTATCTAATATCTTTATATAATAAGCTCCATCTTTTGTTTTAATAATTTCCGGTGTGCCACTATAACCTTTATTTTGTATATGAAGAATGGCCGAAATAATAAAATAGAAATGTGAATATTCATATTTAATTATTTTCAAACAATAGGCTACTCCATTTGAATTTAATTTATATACATTTTTATTCCTTTCAATAGAATCAACTTTTAAATTATAGTTATCATACATTATCTTAATTATTTTCTCTTCCATGTATTTATTCCATATATTAATTCATTCTATTATATGCTTTCATATATTTATTGTGATTTATCACATTTTTACTTATTAATAATATTTTATATTAATAATGTTTTTAAGGTGAGATAAATGAAAGTAGGAATAGATGCAAGAAGTGCCACTCTTCACAACGGTTCTGGAATTGGTACTTACACAAAAAATCTTGTTTTTAATCTATCACATATATTAAAAAGAGATTTAAATATATTTTGGACTGGTAATGTTCCGAAAGAGCTAATTGAAAATAACAATAATATTTTCTGCTGTTCTGGAAAATGTGGAGGATTTTACGAACAAAACTTTTTTCCTAACACCATTTTAGAAAACTCAATAGACCTTTTTCATATTCCTCAAAACGGCATTGGTCTCCCCTTAGAATGGGATATAAATACCGTAGTAACAATTCATGATTTAATACCCTATGTTCTTCCTGAAACTGTTGGAAAAGGATATTTAGAAAGATTTTTAAAAGATATGCCCTATATAATTGAAAAAGCAAAAGGTATTTTAACAGTTTCAGATTTTTCTAAAAATGATATTTTACGCTTTTTCCCAAATTGTCCAAGTGAAAAAATATTTGTAATACCATTAGCTTCAAATAGTAATTTTAAACCTCTTTCAAAAGATTCATGTAAAGAATTTATTAAAACCCACTATAAAATAGAAAGCCCTTTTATTTTATATCTTGGTGGATTTAGTTCAAGAAAGAATGTAAAAAAATTAATTTTAGCTTTTAATAAAATAAAAAAAGACCTGAATACATCTCATAAATTGGTTCTAGGAGGTTCCTTAAAAGATGAAGGCCTTAAACTAAAAGACTTGACAGATCTACTAGGCCTCTCTAATGATGTAATATTTACTGGATATTTAGATGACAATATCCTTCCATTATTTTATAGCGCCTCAGAAGCCTTTGTTTATCCCTCAATTTATGAAGGTTTTGGACTTCCTCCTCTTGAAGCAATGAGCTGTAAAACCCCTGTTATTACTTCTAATTGCACTTCTATTCCTGAAGTTACTTCTGATTGTGCAATATTAATAAATCCAAATAATATAGATGAACTTGCTTATTGTATTAAATCACTATTAAATAATGATAGTTTAAAAGATGAATATATAGAAAAAGGCTATGAAAGAAGCTTACAATTCTCATGGAATAATACTTCTAACATAACCCTAAAAGCTTATAATAGTATTTCAAATTTAATTAATTAATATATTCATTTTTTATTTTTTTATATAAACTATATTCTTCAAGTTCCGGAGCCTTCTTAGAAATATTGGACATAATAACTAGAGGGCTCTTTCCTTGAAAGTTATTAAAACTTATTTCAATCTGTTTATTATTGTAAACAGAAAGAGAACTTAAGAATAACTGATTATCTAAATATTTTATTATATTTTCAGAATTAATTGTTAATGCTCCTAAAAATTTTTCTGCTAATAAATTATTATTATTTCCGTCTTTATTGAATGTTATCAGAGTTTTTCCTTCCATTAAATAAAACCTATTTCCTCCATTTACAACAGAAGGTGCATTATTAGCAGTCCATTGGCATTCCGTATCAATTTTCCTTAATTCATCCATTCCTTCCATTGAAGATAAACGTGCTAAATAACTTCCATAATCATCATAATTTAATATATTATCATTTTTTAATATTGATATTTTTTCATCTACTATTTTTTTTATTTCTGTTTCAGAATTACTTTCCTCCATTGCTTGCATTACTAATAAAGATATTAAATATTCATAATCTTTACCTGTAGCTTTTAAAACTCTAATTTTTCCACCACTCTTTTCAAAAACATCCTTACCCATATTTATTAAGTCGGTCCAAGTATTAATATTTTCACCTTTATATCCATATTCATTTAACATATCTTCTCTTAAATATAAAACAATAGGATTAGTAGTAAAAGGAAACCCTATATTCTTATCATCTATTTTACCCTCTTGTAACATTCTTCCTGTATAATTACTTGAATAATTATTTATATAACTATCTATATTTTTAAAACTTGAATTTCCATCTACTTCTTCAATTAATTTATTTAATGAATCGCTTCCTATTTCAACAATATTAGGTAAACTCCCTGTCTTTATTGCCTCAATTAGATAACTATCAAGTTCATTTTCATTTATCTTTACTACTTCTATGTTGCATTTTGTATTTTGTATCATAAACTCTTGAGCCACTGAATTCATATAATCATATGTTTTTTCATCACTCCAAACAACTATTTTACCTCTTATATTTTTGTCTTGACCATTATTATTTATCACTAAAAAAAAACTTACAAAAATAATTAATGATACAAAAAAACATATAGCATATTTAATTTTCTTTTTCATATTTTTTCTCCTTAAAGGGTGTATTTACTTTAGTATAACACAGTAATATACAACTATTCAATTAAGCAAAATAAGGGCCCTCAAGACTAGAATTATCTAATCTTGAGATTAGCCCTTTAATATCTATTAACAACAACAATTATTGTCTTGAGACTTTCCACAACATTGTGCTGCAGTAGTTCCTATACATTTACCCTCATAACAATTTACATCTAATGGCATATATTTAACTTGAATATTATCTTTGTATACTTTCAAAAGATATCTTCTATTAGGACATAAAGGTCCTAATAAAAATTGTCCATATTGATCTGTAAATGTGTGAGTTAAAGGACAAGGTAACTTACATCCTTCAACCACTTGAAGCAATTTTACTACTGCATCTGCAACAGGATTTCCACAAGCATCTAAAACTGTACCATGAATTACAGCTCTTTTTTCTACTGGTAATTTAATAACAGCCTCAATTTGTTGATTTTCTTTTGGACATACTGAACATATAGCTACTTTTCCGCTCATTACTTTTACCTCCGTTGTGTTTTATAATACTAAATTATGCTAAATCAGAGGTAAATGTTCTTACGATTTACAATGTTAATTCTAATGTTATTTCTTTATCATTTCTATAAACTACAACTTTAACAGTATCTCCCTTTTCTCTTGCATTCTTAGCTTCGTTTAATTCATCAGAAGTAGTTATTTTCTTACCATCAAATTCCACTATAACATCGCCAGATTTTATTCCACCTTTTTCTGCTACAGAAAATTCATTAACGCTTTTTACATAAACTCCTACTGGTAGATCATATTTTTTAGATAATTCATCTGTTACATTTTGAATTGTAATTCCTAAAGTAATAATAGGCTTAGATAAATTTTCTAATCTATCACTTACTTCATTTATTGGTATTGAGAACCCAATTCCTTCAACTTCTGTAGTAACTAACTTCATTGAATTAATTCCTATAACTTGGCCTTTTGTATTTATTAATGGTCCACCACTATTACCAGGATTAATAGCTGTATCAGTTTGAATTAAATTCATAGTAATTCCTGTAGATGTCTCAACACTTCTTCCCACTGCGCTAATTATTCCTTTTGTACATGTATAAGCAAATTCTTTAGATAATGGTGTTCCAATTGCAATTACATCTTGTCCTGGATATAAAGCATCTGAATTACCAAGTTCAGCAACTCCTGGAATCTCAGTTCCATCTTCTAGCTTTAACATTGCTAAGTCCTTTTGCTGATCATAATTTACAACAGTAGCGCTTACTTCTTTTTCATTACTTAATATTACAGAAACATCTGTGCTACCTTCTATTACATGGTAATTTGTTATTACGTATCCTTCATCATTTATTATTACTCCTGAACCTAATCCTTCAACATCTTGCCTAAATCCCCATGAATCTTGACTTGTAGTTTTTGTTGAAATTGTAACAACAGCAGGTTTAACTTTTTCAATCGCCTCCGAAACTGTTAACGATCCATCTGTACTACTTAAAAATTCCGGTGCCGCATAATCTGAACTACTTATAGTTTTCTGTCCAGTAGTATTAATATTGGAATTTTTATTTGCAACATATCCTCCAACTAATCCTCCAGAAAAAGCAATTAAAACACATCCAGCAACTGCAGCAATTATTTTTGCTGTTTTACCACCAGTTCTCTTATTAGGTTTATTATTATTGTTTATATTATTATTTACATTATCTTGCTGGTAATAAGTCCATTGCCCACTATTATTATTAAATTGATTTTGCCCTTGGCTACTTTGATCATAATACCTAGCATTACTTTCACTACTATATTCCTTTGAGAATAGTGGTTCTTCACTTTGATTATCTTCTGAATAATCTGTACTGTTTTGATTTATTTCTTCATTTCTAATTGTTTCATCATATTTATTTTCACTTTCTCCAGAAATTGAATTGTTATTTTCATTATTATCAAACATAATTATTCCTCCCTGACACTTATTTCCTTATCTATATTTTTATTATATAGGCTTATTATGGCAATAATATGTCATATTTTTAATAATTAATCAAGTGATTTACTTTTATTTATTTTTTTTGATTCTCTTACTACTACTTTTATTCCATCAATTATAGCTTTTCCATCTGTAGTTGAAATATTCTCCTCTTCACTTTCCGTTTTATATAAAGTTGTATATTTACTATTTCCCATTAGTGTCAATGGTTCATTATCATTTTTAGTTATTAAATATAAAGGTTTATCTTCTAATAAACCTTCATTTTGTGAAGTATCTTCATATTTATATAAAGATTCAAATTCATTTAATATGGCCTGTCTATAATTTTTTTGATTCTTTTTAATGTCATATTCTTCTCTTTGAACATCACTAAGATTTTCTACAAATGATTTTATTTCATATGATAAATTAAATTTATCTAATAAACTTGTTAGCCCAATATATGATCCTAAATATTGTATATAACTTTTATAATATTTATTTTTTATTGACTTCTTATATTCTTCACTTTTAATTTCTAGTTCATTATATGGATTTACTAATACTACTCCTTGTACTGACTCTGGATATAAAGCTGCAAAATTACTCATTATCAAGCTTCCATATTCTTCTCCAACTAAAATAATATTTCCTGATACGCCAGCTTTTCTTAATAGAATTTTTAAATCTTCTGCCTGATCCTTTGGTGTTTTCATTTCATTAGATTCGCTAAATCCATATCCACTTCTATTATAAACAAAAGTCTTAACTCCAAGTTCTTGTTGTAACTCTTGAGCTATTGAATTCCATTGGTATAAATTAGTTCCTATAGCTCCGGCAAAAACTATTGTATAATCACCAGAACCACTATAATTATATTCAATTTTCTTTCCATCTACCTTTGTATAGTATAATGAAGATGAAATTTTTTCATTACCAATGAAATCATGTAATGATTGAAAAATAAATCCAGAAACTAATAAGCTTACTAAAATCATTAATATAATTTTTATGTATCCTTTTTTAGCCACTTTCTTATCTCTTTTTACTTTATACAGCCCATTAGACTGCGGAATCATATTCATTTTTACACCCATCCTATAATTTTAAATTTGGTTTTGCATTTAAGTTTAATGTGGAGATATTTCCTTTCAAATACTGATAATAAGCCGCACTTCCAATCATAGCCGCATTATCTGTACACAAAATCGGTGATGGGAATAATATTTCTATCCCTCTTTTATTCCCTTCATTGATTAATGATTCTCTCAATGCAGAATTTGACGCAACTCCCCCAGCAATTGCTATTTTATTTACTCCTTTTATGCTACATGTCTTAAATACATTATCTCTTAAAACTTCAATCACAGCTTTTTGGAAAGATGCTGCAACATCCGCCTTATTTATTTCAATATCTTTCATATTACATTTATTAATGTAATTTAATACTGCTGATTTAACTCCACTAAAGGAAAAATCTAAAGTTTCTTCATGAAAATTGGCTTTTGGAAAGTCTATTGCATTTTTATCTCCTTCTTTAGCCAATTTATCAATTTTAGGGCCGCCTGGATAACCAAGACCAATTGCTCTAGCTACTTTATCATAAGCCTCTCCAGCTGCGTCATCTCTTGTCTGTCCTAGAACTTCATATTCCCCATAATCTTTAACATATACTATAAAGGTATGACCACCAGAAACAACTAATGATACAAATGGTGGGGTAAGTTCCTTATATTCAATAAAATTAGCTGAAATATGTCCCTCTATATGATTTACTCCAATTAATGGTTTTTTACTTGCAAAGGCCAACCCCTTTGCATATTGAAGCCCAACTAATAATGCGCCTACTAATCCTGGTCCATAGGTTACCCCAATAGCATCTATATCATCTAAAGTAACCTTTGCTTCTTCTAAAGCTTCTTTAACTACTCTATCTATTACTTCTATATGCATTCTTGATGCAACCTCTGGAACTACTCCCCCGTACTTTTTATGTGTATCTATCTGAGAAGCAATTATATTTGACAATACAACTCTTCCATTTTTAACAACTGCTGCTGAAGTTTCATCACAACTTGATTCTATTGATAATATTATTTTTTCTTCCATTTTCTTTCCTCTTATTTCTCGTATAATAACTTTTCTCTAATGATATTCTTGTACTCTATTATTATCTAATGTATATTTAAATTACAAACTCTATTATTTATTATAAATAAGTTTATGAAATAATTCATTAATTTTCTTAATGAATTTCAGTAATTATATAGTTTTTTAGGAGGATTTTGAAAAATGCAAAATTATGCTAAGGTAATAGTACTTGACTCACCAATAACAAAGTCAAATTTCAAATTACATAATAGTAAAGGTCGTGCTATTTTGCCTAGTAATTCTGGACAGTACAATGATAGATATGCTTTATATGAGCAAAAAATTGCTTATACTGCTAGAGCACAAAATCCTGGTATTGTTTTAGATGAAAGCTTAATAGCTGTATTAAAGGTATACTATAAAAGCGAAAAACGTCATCCAGATACAATTAATATAACAAAAAGTATCTTCGATGGAATTGAAAAAAGCGGTCTTATAGTTAATGATGCTCAAATTAGAAAAATAATAACTGAAGAATATTATGATAAAGCAAATCCACGTTTTGAACTAGAGCTTTTTGGAGAAAGTTCCTTTTCGCTTTCATATTCTATTAATAAAAATGAAATTGAAACTGAAAAAGTAATATATAGCTCTCTAAAAAAAAGTATAGAAAAGAATATTAATACAAAAACTATAGAAAGAACAAATAATTTGGAAAATACCTGTGATATATGCAAAAAGACACTTAAATCTAATGATTATGTTTCCTGCAATAAGGGTAAAACTTTAATTTGTAAAAATTGTTTTGATAAGTTATTTTAAGGAAGTGGTATTTTGGAAAATATTTTTATATTAATAGGTGATAGTCTTACATTTGGTTATGGTGTGCCTAGTAATGATAGATGGACATACAATCTTTCAAAAAGAATCCCTATAAAAATAATTAATAAAGGCATAAATGGGAACACCACTGTTAATATGCTTGATCGCTTTTATAATGATGTTACTTCCAAATGTCCAAAATATGTTTTTATAATGGGCGGAACAAATGATTTATTAACTGGAAAATCAGTTTCTTCAATTATTAAAAACTTAGTTGTTATGATTGAAGAAATTAAACCTATTACCCCAAATATATACATTGGAATCCCGCCAAGAATTAATAAGGATATGGCTGAAAAATTGTTTTCTCCTTCTGACTTCTACGATTATTGTTCAAAATCATTACCTATCCTAAGAAAAAATATAATTAATTTATGCAATGAAAACTCAATTAATTATATTGATTTTTACAAGTTAACTAATGATAATTTTACTAATAATATTTATCTTGACGGAATCCATCTTAATTCCCTGGGAAATACTTTAATGCTATCAGAAATATTAAAAAGATTAAAATTTTGACTTTATATATTCTGCTGCTACTTTACCAGCTTCCAATCCATCTAAATTATTTTCATTTATTGCATTTAATCCATATATAACATTTCCACAAGCAAAAATACCATCTATAGAAGTGGCATAATTATTTACAACTGGTGCGAAAGTTTCTTTATCTATTTCCATCTGTAAATCTTTAACAATATTTATTTCAGGAAAATAGCCTACTGACATTATTAATGAATCGCATCCTATGTATGAAGTCTGCTTAGTTTCTTCATTAAATATTTTTATTCCTTCAATTTTATATTGTCCAATTAAATCTTTTACCTTGCTATTCTTAATAATAGGTACTTTAAATTCTTTTAGTATTTTCATAACCCTATCATCTGGAATAAAATTACTACTAAGTAAAATACCTTTTATTTTAGCTCCTTCAATTAAAATCCTTTTAGCTACTTGCAATGCCCAATTATTATCCACAATTATTATAGGTTCTTTTCCTGGAAGATACCCTTCTGTATTTACTATTCTTTGAACACTACCTACAGTATATATACCAGAATATTTTGAAAGAGGAACAGATGTATTTCCACTAAATTTTTCTCTGCATCCTGTAGCAATAATTATAGCTTTTGATGATATATATACTACCCCTTCTGAAGAATTAATATATTTAACTACGTTCTTATTTTGCACCTTAACTACTTCTGTATTAAGTTTAACATCTATATTAGGATATTCCTTCAACTTCTCACTTATTATATTTACATATTCGGGCCCTGTTAATTCTGTATTTAATAATTTAAATCCATAGCCATTATTTATACATTGATTTAATATTCCTCCTAGAGTCTCTTCTCTATCTATTATTAAGATATTGTTAATTTTGTTTTTTGCTGCCATAAGAGCTGCTGTCATTGCCGATATTCCACCGCCAATAATAATCAAGTCATACTCTTTCATACATAAATTCCTCCTTAAAACTCTAGACTATAATAAAATTATATCATATTAACTTTTTATAAACACTGTTTTAAGATGTATACTTTTTAGTTATAATTATATTATAACAATTAAACGACATATTTCGAGGTGATAATATGGATTATATAACATTAATACTTTATGTATCTGGAATATTGGGAATTTGTATATCTATAGTTTTGTTAGGATTAAAAATATATAAAAAAAATAAACTATTTTCAATGCTAACTTTATTTGTTTTGATTTCTTCTGTATTAACTCTTGGTAGTGGAACAATATTTAGCATAATAGATAAGAAGAATTCTATAGAAATAAACAACATTTCTAATGAAACGCCTAATGCTTCAACTTCAATTTATAAGGAATCTAGCTTAGAAGATTTGTCATTCGAATATAAAATTAAATCTACCCAAACATTTACCACAATCACCAATAATTCTAAAGAAACCTTTAGTGGTAATATTAGTTTAGATATTTTAAATGGGAATAATAATATTTTAGCCAATAAGACTTTGTCTATTACCAATTTATTGCCAAATAATTGTGCTAAATATAATTTCGAAACACCTAAGGATGCAACCACATTAACTTATACTTTTTCTGGAGATTTTAATGATAATAATAATGTTCCATATTCAATTAAATCTGTAGGAATGGGAAATGATTATTTAAGGTTTGTTTTAGTTGTAGATAGTGACGATCCTGAAGTATTGAAAAACATTTGCAATGAGTATAAATCAAAATATAATATATCTCTTGCTAAAGGATTTTTAATTTATTTCGTTAATAACAGTTCTGAAGATTTTGATGGTTCCTTTGCAGAATATTACAGGAACAATGAAGGACCAACTTCAAACCTAGTTATTTACAATACAAATAAAAGTTATAATATATAAATATTAAATTTACTAAATAATCCAAAGTTATTATTACTTTGGATTATTATTTGCTTAGAATTCCATATTGTAATATAATTGATTTTGATTATTATTTCAAGAGGTGACAATATGGAAAGAGTAAAAAATTTTATTAATAATATAGATAAATCAAAAAGAATTAAAATAGGATTATTCTTAATTCCGCTACTAGGGATTATTATAAAGAGTATCTTTCTTCAATGTTTTATTCAAAGCCAAAATCCTTATAAATTCGATTTAGTTACTGGATATTTAAATTCTTCAGCATTCCTATTATATTATTTAGCTTTTGCATTAGTTTCATTAAGCTTTTCTTTTTTATTTAAAGGAAAAGGACGAGTTATTTATATATTTATAATTGATGGTATTATTACAATATTAACACTACTTGATGTAATGTACTTTAGAGGCTTCTTAACAGTTCCTTCGGTACTTATTTTAACTCAAACAGCTAATTTAGATAATTTAAGTGGCACTGTATTTTCAATGTTAAGTCCTCTTGATATTTTATTTTTCTTAGATTTAATTATCCTAGGGGTTTATGTATTTCTTACAAGAAAATATTATAAGAATTTTAAAAAAAGAGCTCCAAAAGCTTTTTTATTAACATTAATAATTCCTCTAATTTATATTTTATATATACCTTTTAACATAAATGTTCTTAAAAACGAAGATGTTAAAAATGCCTATTTATTTGACGGAATGGATCCCACAAATACCACTAAATATTTTACTTCTTTAGGATATCATATTATGGATCTTTATACTGTATATAGGGATTCTAAGCCTTATGAATTAACTGATGAAGAAAAAGAATCTATAGAATATTATTATAATTGGAAAAATGAAAATCTAGGCAATAATGAGTATGCTGGATTGTCAAAAAACAAAAATTTAATACTAATTCAAGTAGAATCATTAGAAAGCTTTATTATTGGTCAAGAAATTAATGGGCAAAAAATAACTCCTGTACTTGATAATATCATTAATAATGGATTATATTTCCCTAACATCTATGAACAAGTAAATGAAGGGACAAGCTCCGATTGTGATTTTATGATGAATACATCATTACTTCCACTAAGAAGAGGTAGTACATTCTTTAGATATCCAAATAATGATTATGTTTCTATGCCTAAAATATTAGCTTCAAATGGATATGAAACTGCATCAATTCATCCAGACAAAGGCTCCTTTTGGAATTATGCAAATGCATTAAAAGGTGGAATTGGCTTTGAGAATTTCTTTGATTATTTTTCATTTAATCCTGATGAATTAATAGGTATGGGCTTAAGTGATGAAAGCTATTTTAATCAAGTAATCCCAAAATTAAAAGAATTTAAAACTCCATTTTTTGCTCACACGATTACCTTAACTAATCATGGTCCATTTGCATTACCAGATGAAAAAAGAATTTTTAATTTAGATAGTGAGCTAAATAAAAGTGAATTAGGTGGATATATTGAAAGTGTTCATTATACTGATACACAAATTGGTAAATTTATTGAAAATCTTAAAAATGAAGGTTTACTTGATAATTCCATAATCGTAATAACTGGCGATCATGGTGGTGTTCATAAGTATTATAATCATTCTATTGAACAGTTAACAAACAAAGAAGATTGGTTTAAAATAAAGGACGATATATCAACAGTTCCCTTTATTATTTATGATACAAGCATCACTGAAGGAAAAACCTTTGATACAATTGGAGGACAAATTGATCTAATGCCTACAATACTATGTTTACTAGGAATAGATTCCAGTGAATATGAAAATACTTCTTTAGGTAGAAATTTATTAAATACTAATAGAAGCTTTGCCGTAACTACAAATGGTACTGTATTTGGAGAAGATCTTACACCAGAAACTGAAGATATTATATACAGTTCTTTAGAATTATCAGATAAAATTATTAGATCAAACTACTTTAAGAGATAAGAAATTGATTAAGAAAAACTAAGAGATGAGGAGATTTCTAGCTTGCCTGAGAAATCTCCTCATCTCTTCTCTCTTAGTTCTTAGTTCAATTAAGTCAATTTTATTTTCCTGCTACTGACAATTCATCAATTCTAATTGATGGTGATCCTATACTACTTAAAGGAAACTTTAAATCATTTCCTACATCTTTTATGTTTTTTAGAAATTCAAAATAATTTCCTGCTACTGTAATTTGTTCAACTGGATAAGCCTTTACTCCATCTTTTATATAAAATCCTTTTGCTGCTAATGAAAAATCTCCTGTTATAGAATTAGCTCCTGAATGTAATCCTGCTAATTCTGTTATAAGTAAACCTTCTGATACATCCTTCATAAGTTCATCTAAGCTTTTACTTCCTTTTTCTATATAGAAATTTGTAGGTTCTATACTTACTGGAGATGCATATGATGCTTTAAATCCATTACCTGTAGTTTTAACTCCAGCTTTATTAGCAGTCTTTAAATTATGAAGTAATGTTATTAATTTTCCTTTTGATATGATTTCCTTTTTAAAAGTAGCTACCCCTTCATCATCAAAAGGAGTTGATGCAAGACCATTTTCAAGTAATGGATTATCAACAATTGTAATTAACTCAGAAGCTATTATTTCTCCTTCTTTATCCTTTAATAAAGATAATCCTTTTTGTGCTGAATCAGCATCAAATATTCCTATAAAAGCACTAATTAATGATACCATTGCTTCATTATAAAAAATAGTCTTATACTTTCCTGAAGGTATGCTTTTACCACCAATTCTTGAAAGAGCTTCTGTTACTCCTTCCTTTGCTATTTTTTTAGGATCCAAATCCTCAAGTGAATTTCCTATAGCATATCCTGTACCATCATATTTGTTTTCTTTATCTAAAACAATAGGAACAACATAAGCAGTTAATATATTACTTTTATTCTCTAGTTCTAATCCTTTAGTATTATATATTCCATAATTAGATGAGCCATATCCTACACTACATCCACCTATATTAACAACTTTATCTGAATATTTTTTAGCTTCCTTTTCCATGTCAATGGCTATTTTTATTAACTTATCTGCCTCAATATTTTCTAATTTATCACTATATGTTTTTACTTCAGAATAATTCTTATCCCCTTCATAAATAAATTGAATATCATTACTTTCCACAGAATTAGCACTTTCTAATGCATTTTTTATTAACATATCCACAGAAGATTCATCTAATATTTCAGTATAAGAATATCCCATTTTTTCATTAATCTTTCCTCTGAAGGAAAGGCCAAAAGTTTTGTTTAAATTATATTTATCAACATTTTCTTCATAAACTGTTACACTTAAATTTTCTTTATTTATAAAATATATTTCACATTCTATAAAACCTTTTTCCTTTGCTTTTTTAAATAAAATATTTTTAAAATCATTAAACTCCATATATTTAGCCTCCTATCTTCCACCAACAGTCATATCTTTAACTCTTATCATAGGCTGCCCTACATTAACCGGAATACTTCCTGATGAAGAACCACACATACCTTGTGCTTGATCTAAGTTGTTACCAACCATATCAATATTCATTAACACATCTTTACCTTTTCCTATTAAACTAGCACCTCTTACAGGCTCTTGTATCTTACCGTTTTCTACCAAATATCCTTCCGCTACAGCAAAATTAAATTCTCCTGTAACTGGGTTAACAGATCCTCCCCCAAGTTTCTTTGCATATAGTCCCTTGTCAATTGACTTTATTATATCATCAGGGTTATCCTCTCCATTTGCTATATAAGTATTAGTCATCCTTGATGTAGGTGCAAATTTATAGCTTTGCCTTCTAGAATTGCCTGTAGGCTCCATTTTCATTCTTCTTCCATTTAGTTTATCTATCATATATGATTTTAATATACCATTTTCTATTAAGATATTTTTATTTGACTTCGTACCTTCATCATCAATATTAATAGATCCCCATGAATTTGGGATAGTTCCATCATCTATTGCTGTAACCTTTGTAGAGGCAATTTGTTCTCCTAATTTATCTGCAAAAACTGAATTTCCCTTTGCAACAGAAGTTGCTTCTAAAGAATGTCCACATGCTTCATGAAATAAAACTCCCCCAAATCCATTATCAATGGCAACTACCATTTTCCCTGCTGGACAATTCTTAGCATGTAACATTGTATGTGCTGTTCTTGCAGCTTCTTTCCCATAATATACTGGATCTATTTCTTCAAACATTTCAAATCCTTTATATCTTCCTGGTCCTTCAAATCCTGTTTGATTTTCGTTGCCTTTCGAAGCTATTGCATTTATGCCAAGTCTTGTTCTAATTCTTCTATCTTCAATGTAAATACCTTCTGTATTAGCAACTAAGATTTTTTGATCTTTATCACTATATGAAACACTTACCTGTGATATTTCTGTACTATATTCTTTTGCACTTTTATAAGCATCCTTCATTATTAGTATTTTTTTATTATAATTTACATCCTTAGGGTATAAATTGATAGAATGAATATTATTAACACTAATAGGTTTTAAAATAATACTTTTATCTTCTTTTAAATCACCTAAAGCTAATGCTGCTTTATAAGCTGTATCTAATAAACTGCTTAAGCTATTATCATTAGTATATGCATAAACACTTTTAAGTCCTTTAAAAATTCTAATACCAATTCCATAATTTCTCCCACCTAAAGCATTCTCTACCTTATTATCAATAATACTAATGGAATTGCTTATGCAATCTTCTTCAAATATTTCAGCAAAATCTCCACCTGTAATTAAGCATTTTGAAAGTACTATTTTTGCAGTTTCTATTGTTATCATTTTTAAGTCTCTCCTTTCTATTCTCTATGGTTCAAAATAACTATTCCACTTTCTAACATAGTCATTCTCACACCATTCACTCATTATTACTTCTTCTCCATTTTTTAATTGAATTCTATTTACAGGAGTATCACTTATTTGTCCATTATTAATAGTATATACTAGTATCTCTCCTTTTACTATTATTATAGCTATGTTTCCACTTGGTGATGTATAAGCATCTATAAATAAAGGAATCTTACCCTTTAATATCTTCCATGGTATTGTTAGAATATTATATTTACTTAATTTCTTATTAATAGGTGTATTAATTGCAAAATTAATTGACTTTCCTGAACTTATTATAGGAGAAATTCTACCTTGCAATGTCCATCTTCCATTAGTTCTTACTATAGTATAATTACCATAATTAATATCCTTGCTTAACTTGTTATTCTCATTTATATTAACTAAAGAATATGCATTATCATATGCTTTTTTAAATTCAGTATTAATATATGTACCATATATATCCCCTATCTGAATTGGTGATGTAGAAAAAACATTATCTATAGGCAATACTTCATATACTGGAGATTCACTAAACTTTTCATTATTAATTACTTCCGTAGCTAAATAATCTCCTGAAACATAATTTATACTTCTTTTTAAAATCTTATCATTAGATATGTTATCTAAATTAATTTTCTGCTCTTCTCTAACAGTATCAATAGGATCAGCATCAAAATATTCATAATAAATATTTTGTTCTTTATTTTCATAAACCTTTGGAACAATTCTCCACATTCCTTGACTCCTTGGCACCATAATATTATCTTTTTCCTTAATTGGTTGAAATTCTCCGTAAATTGTGCTAATCCAAATAGTGCGATATTTTTCTCTAACATAATCTCCGTCAGAATTAACACTTGATTTAGTTTTTAATCCTAGTAATATTCCTTCAGAAGTATTTATATTATTATTAACATTATTCTCATTGGATTTTATATCTTCTTTATTTTCTTTTTTCTCATCAACTTTTCCATCATACTTTATATTAAGTAAATATCCTTGATAATAAAGATAGGAATTTTCTTTATTGATATATATTATTTCTCCTATTAAACTATTATCATGACTAATTGAATATACCTTTACCCCACCTTCATCAATACCTAAATCAAGCAATGTTGTTTTTTTATCTTCATATGTAATAACATAATCAGAATCAACTTTTTTAAGTTTATAATTAATATTATCGTATTTACTATTTCCAATTGAAATTTCTGAATCTTTTATTATAATATTGTTCTGAAGCATAACATATATCCCGTTATCATCTGCAATTTCATCATCTAAAACATTATAATCTTGTATAGTCCATACACCCTCTATTTCAATATTATTATTTTTAGGTGCTACTAAGTCAGTATTCTTTTCATAATTATTTGAGCTACATCCACATAACAAAAGAAAAAATAATGAAATAAAAATAATTAAGATTTTCTTTTTCATCAATATATCCCTCCATTATTCTGTGGTATTTCAATAATAACCTTAGTTCCATAGCCTTCTTTACTTTCTATAATCATACTACCATTATGAAGTTTTACAATTTCATCACATATAGATAATCCTATACCATTTTGCGATTTTGCATTTCTGCCTTTATAAAACTTTTCCTTTACTCGTGGCAACTCATCTTCTGGTATTCCACACCCATTGTCAGCAACAATAATAATTAATTTATCTTCTTCTCTATTTATAGTCAATTTTATAACTCCATCATTATCCGTAAATTTAAAAGCATTATCAATTAAATTAAGTATTACTTGCTTAATTTTATCAATGTCAATATGTATTGTTTTTTTATCATCCTTGGAATTAATAATTAACTTTTTCTTTTCTGTAACCATTCTTTGTGACATATATGCTTCAATGTAAGATTCAAAATTTTTAATTTTTGTGTCAACACACTTTATTGTTGCCTTTCCATTTTGTAATCTTGAAAAATCTAATAGTTCTTCTACCATATTAATTAATCTATAAGATTCCTTTTCAATGATTTTTAATCCCATTTTTAATGTTTTTTCATCTGTTTCTTCTGAATCTAAAGTTATTACCCATCCTTTAATTGCAGTTAATGGTGTTCTAAGTTCATGTGAAACTGATGATATAAATTCATCCTTAAGCTTATTTCTTTTAGAAAGTTCATCTGCCATATAATTTAAAGTTAATGATAGCTTTCCTATTTCATCTTGTCCTGTAATTTTACTTCTTACTTCTAAATTTCCATTTGCCATTTCTTCTGCAGTCTTAGTTAAATGTTTTATTGGATTTATTATACTTTTAGAGAGAAACAAACTCATTACTCCCCCTATTACTAATACAATAATTGATATAACTATCAATACTGTTAAAATATTATTTATTTCATTATCAACATTCTCAAGAGATATAACATATCTTATTACTCCAATTAGCTCATTGTTAATAATGAGAGGTTTTGATAAAGCCATTACTTTATATTCATAATATTTTTCTTCACCAATCCACCTATAGCTTGTCTCTCCATTTAATACTTTAACTACATCTATATTATCCTTACCTTGAATATCAACCCCAATAGAATCCATTAATAAATTTCCGTGTTCATCATAAATTTGAACTTCGGCATTTGCCTGATTCCAAAAAGAATCAACATTATCATAAATATTTTCTTTTAATGAAGATCCAGTAAAATATTTATTATAAAATAGCACGGCAACATCTATTTGGTTGCTTAATGTAATCTCTGTATTATTATAATAATAGTTCTTAATAAATGCTATTATCAATATATTAAGGAGTATTATCATTATTGAAATAACCATTAAGAAACTTTTTAATACCCTAATTTTGATACTTTTACTCTTTAACTTTTCCATCTGTAACCTATTCCCCATACAGTTTCTATTCTTTTAGGATTTGATGCATCATCCTCTATCTTAAATCTTAATCTTCTTATATTAACATCTATTATTTTAGGATCTCCAAAAAAATTATAGTCCCAAACTTCATTTAATAATTCATCCCTGGTAAAAGCCTTATTCGGATTTTCTATAAAAAGCTTCATTAATAAATATTCTTTAGGAGTAACATCTATTTCTTTGCCATTCTTCAATAACTTTTGTGAATACAAATCAAGTATGAATTCACCACTTTCTAATCTATTTACATCTTTGGTTCCATTTTGATTTTTTACTCTTCTTAAAATGGCCTTAACTCTTAGTACTACCTCAAGGGGATTAAATGGTTTTATAATGTAATCATCTGCACCATATTCTAAACCCATTATTTTATCTATATCTTGCCCCTTAGCCGTTAGCATAATTATACCCATATCACTGTACTTACTTCTTAACTCATGACATACTTCAAATCCATTTATTCCTGGAAGCATTACGTCTAGTATTGCTATTTCAGGTTTTTCTAAATCTGCTTTTTTAATTCCCTCCTCTCCAGTTTCTGCTTCTATCACTTGAAAATCGTTACGTTCTAAATTTATTTTTAAAAAGCTTCTAATACTTTCTTCATCTTCAACCAATAATATTTTTGTCATATATTTGTCCCCCAATTTTGTTATAAATAAATAAAAGAGAAGTATAAAAAATACTTCTCTTTTATTATATCAATTATTTGCTATAAATAACAAATCATTATATTTTCTTTTAATTAAAAATGGCTCCGCGGAGAGGGCTCGAACCTCCAACCTATCGGTTAACAGCCGAGTGCTCCACCATTGAGCTACCGCGGAATATTTTTTCAGAGATTGTTCTCTGAAAATTGCACATAGTCTATATACTTAAATTCTTTTTTTATTTGGTCAAGCCCTCGACCTATTAGTATCAGTCAGCTAAATATGTTACCATACTTACACCTCTGACCTATCAACCTTGTGTTCTTCAAGGGGTCTTACT
>JAAYPK010000003.1 GCA_012519845.1 Clostridiales bacterium | reverse complement strand
TATTTTATTACAACAACTACAGATATAAATGGAGTCAAAAAAAGATGACTCCTGTTCAATACAGAAATCATCTTCTTTGTGCTTAATCCTTTTTTTATAATGTCCTTGACATAGGTATCAGATTAAATCTGTCTACCTTTTTTTATTGGTCGGGGTGACAGGGATTGAACCTGCGACCTCATGGTCCCAAACCACGCGCGCTCCCATCTGCGCCACACCCCGGAACATATTAAATTATATATTTAAGAAATAGCAATGTCAATTAAAATTTTATCAAAAAAATATAATAAGAACATGAAAATGTTTGCATAAAGTGGTATAATTATTAATAACATATAAAATAAAGGTGTTCAAAAATAGTTAACAAGTTTTAACATTGATTGAACAAGGCTAAAATGCTATAATTTTATATATGTCAAAAATAAATTCTGTTATTTTGGGAGGAGGGATGGTCGGAAAAGACCATATTTAATGAAAAAAAGAGTAATATCTGCAATTATTGCAGGAGTTCTTCTAGTGGCAAATACTATGCCGGTTATGATAGCAAGTGCAACACCAACAAGCGAGGTTAAAGAAGCACAAAGTGAATATGAGGAATTAAATAAGAAAATAGAAGAAGTAAATGTAGAAATTCAAAAATTGGACAACCAAATAAGTCCACTAGTTATTCAAATTAATGATAATGAGGCAAAAATTAAAAATATAAATAATGAAATCGATAATACAAAAGTTGAAATAGAACAATCAAAGGAAAAAATTAAGGAACAAGAAGAAGTTCTTGGTGATAGATTAAGAGAAGTTTATAAATCAGGTGGACAACTTAGTTATATATCAATAATTTTTTCTGCAAACAGTTTAAGTGATTTAATTAGTAAAATTGATTCAGCTAAAAAGGTTGTAGAAATAGATAACGAAGCTGTAGATGCTCTTAACGAAGAAAAGGACAAGTTAGATGAAAAGGTTACTTCTTTAGAAGAAAAGAATAAAGAAATAATCGAAGTTAATGAAGAAATAAAGAGTAAAAAATCGGAATTAGATGATAAAAAGGCAGAACAACAAGTTTTATTAGATGAAAATAAAGCTGCTAAGGCAGAGTTTGACAGATTATATTTAGCACCATTAGAAAGTGAACTTGTAGCGCCTACAATTAGTGCTGCAACTAATGCATCTAATGATTATGACACTATTTTAAATTCTAAAAATGCGCTTGTAGCATTAAAGAATAATCAAATAAAAAGTCCAAGTGTCTTATCAAAAATTAATGATGCTATAAACACTGCAGATAAATTGTTGAAACAAAAGAAAGCTGAACAAGCCGCTGCACAAAATAGAGGTAATGTTACCTATTCAGGTAATGCTAGTGCAATTATTTCTGAGGCATATAAACATTTAGGTAAAAGATATGTTTATGGAGCGAGTGGTCCAAGCACTTTTGATTGTTCAGGATTTACTTCATATGTATATAGAGTAGCAGCAGGAATTGAAATAGGAAGAACTACATATAACCAGATTAATGCAGGTAGGGAAGTATCTTATTCTGAATTACAGCCAGGAGATTTAGTATTCCCTCATGCAGATCATGTTGGTATTTACATAGGAAATGGACAGATGATTCATGCACCACAAACAGGAGATGTTGTTAAAGTTGCACCAGTATATAAATTCTGGAGAGCAAGAAGAATATTAAATTAAAATTATTTATATAATATATAATAAATAAGAAATTCCAGGGAATTTTTCTGGAATTTCTTATTTTATTTAGGAGATTATTTTCTCAAAGAATAAAAATATATGCATTTGGCCTTTTCCGCGGCAAACTCTGAAAATCCAGTATGTTCTAAAAATTAACGGCTCCAAAGCAATATTGGAAATTATTATAAAAGTTGATTAATGTAAATGTAGTGAGGTATAATACTTATTATTTGGAAAGGTTTTAGTAATATGAATAAAAATGAAGTTAAAATATACGAAGACGAAATTATTGATGATTTACAATTAAAAGGATTGCAATTAATACAAAAAAAGGATAATTTTAAATTCGGTGTAGATGCGGTTTTGCTTGCAGATTTTGCAAAAGTTAAAAAAAGAGACACTGTTATTGATTTTTGCTCAGGAACGGGAGCTATACCATTTTTACTATTTGGGAAATATGAACCGCAAAATATAGTTGGGATCGAAATTCAAAGTGATATGGTACATATGGCTAAAAGAAGTGTTGAAATTAATAATCTATATGAAAAAATTTCTTTCGTAAATAAGGACTTGAAGGATTTGAATTATTTAAAAACAATTAATAAGGTTGATGTAGTAACTGTTAACCCACCATATAAGCTTAATGAATCAGGAATTAAAAATCCTAATGATAAATTAGCTATCTCTAGACATGAAATAATGTGCAATTTAGAAGATGTAATAATAGCATCTAAGTCAGTGTTAAAAGATAGTGGGAGAATGTTTATGGTTCATAGACCTGAAAGGCTAGCTGATATAATAACTCTTATGAGAAAATATAGAATTGAGCCTAAAAGAATAAAAATGGTTCATCCTAATACTAAAAAACCGCCTAATATAGTATTGGTTGAAGGACAAAATTTCGGAGGAAGATTTTTAAAGTGGGATATTCCACTATATGTATATAAAGAGAATGGTGAATATAGTGATGAAATTAACGAAATATACGGGAGAGGAAGTTGCAAATAATGGAGAAAGGAAAATTATTTTTAGTACCAACCCCTATAGGTAATTTAAAAGATATAACATTAAGAGCATTAGAAGTTCTAAAAGCTGTTGATATTATTGCAGCTGAAGATACAAGACAAACACTTAAGTTATTAAATCATTTTGAGATTAAAAAAAGTTTAATAAGCTATCATAAACATAATGAACAAGGGAAAAGTTTAGAAATATTAGAATTAATTAAAAATGGCAATACTATTGCACTGGTAACAGATGCGGGAACTCCAGGTATTTCAGATCCTGGGGCTGTAATTGTATCAAAGTGCATTGAAGAAGGACTTGAATTTGAAGTTTTACCTGGTGCTACTGCAATAACAACAGCTTTAGTTTATTCAGGATTGGACACGACAAGATTTATTTTCCGAGGATTTATTCCTAGAGAAAATAAGGCAAGAAGAATATTTATAGAAGAAATAAAAAATGTAAAGGAATCAATTATAATATATGAATCACCATATAGGGTTTTGACAACTTTGAATAATCTTAGGGAAGAACTAGGAAATAGACACATAGCTTTATGTAGAGAATTAACCAAAATACATGAAGAAATAATCAGAGGATCTATTGATGAAGTAATTAATAAATTAAATGATAAAGTTATTAAAGGGGAAATTGTAATTGTTATCGAAGGAATACAGGAGAAAGATATTCAAGAAGAAAATAAAAAGAAATGGGAAAATATATCCGTGGAAGAACATGTGAGAATTTTAATTAATAATGGAGAAAATAAAAAAGAAGCAATTAAAAAAATTGCTAAATTAAGGGGGATGCAAAAGAACGAAGTATATAAGATAGCTATAGAAATTAAAGAAAAATAACAAAAAGATAGAGTATGGGGAATACTCTATCTTTTTGTTTATGTAGTATAATTATTTAGAAGTTTTCATTTCTTCTAAACAGTTTTTGCAGATGTTCTTACCTTTATAGTTAACAACATCTCTTGCATCACCACAGAAGATACATGCTGGTTCATACTTTTTAAGTATTATTTGTTCTCCATCTACATATATTTCTAGAGCATCCTTTTCAGCAATGTCTAATGTTCTTCTTAACTCTATAGGAATTACTATTCTTCCTAATTCGTCTACTCTTCTTACTACACCTGTTGATTTCATAAATATTCCTCCTTGTTATTACATCTTTCGACATTTCACTATGTCATGTTACTAAAATTGTAATTTAAAGTCAACCTATAAAAGAAAAAAAATTAAAAAATTACAATTTTTCATCTAAATCACTGGTATAATTAAAATATACTACCATTATTTTGAAATGTCAATAGTTTACATTTAAAATAATATCTTTTTATTTTTATTTGTTATTTTTTAACTTAATTTAGTTTATCATTATGGATTATATCATAAAATTAATAAAAAAGGATATTATAAAAATAAAGTATAATGTGTCAAACAAATAATATTAATAGGAATTATTTAACTAAAACTTTATATTGATAGAAATAACTTGTAATAAGTTTTTGCTTACTATATAATAAGAATATAATATAAATTTAAGGTGGGATAAATATGAGTCATAAATTTGATATTAATAAAATAGAGAATTTGATAGATGAAATGGCTAATAATAGTATAATTACAAGTGATGATTTACCACAATATGATTTATTTTTATCACAAGTAATAGATTTTTTAAATGATAAATTTCTTGAAGATAAATATACCAATAATATAGTACAAAATTATATAAAGAGCGAAGTAATAACTAAGCCTGAGGATGGGAAAAAAAGAGGGTACACAAAATTACATTTAGCACAATTAGTACTATTAAGCTATATGAGACCGGTGTTAACTACTGAAGAAATAAAAAAAGTTTTCCACTTAGCATTTAATGAAATAAATGATAGAAGCGATGATATTATATCTTGGGAGTCTGCATTTCAAATTTTTTCAGAAATACAACAAGATAGTTTTGACACATTTTTAAAAAGCTCAATTGTGGATAATGATAAACTAGATAAGACAATTGAGAATTTAAATTTAGAAGAAAAAGATAAACAAAGAATACAAATATTTATAATAGTGATTTCGTTAGTGGCGCAGGCTAGTGCAATTAAAACTCTTGTTAGAAGGATAGTAAGTGAATATAATGAATAGAAGTTAATGGATTTCGTATATGTTTATTTATTTAAAAAGATGTGATAGAATTAGAATGTTAGTTTAATTGATAAGGAAAAGGGAGCGGTAATAAATGAATATTCCATTAATTGATCTTAAAGCTCAATATAATTCTATAAAGAATGATTTAGATAATGCAACCCTTGAAGTATTATCTTCAGCTGGATATATAATGGGGAATAAGGTTATAAATTTTGAAAAACAGTTTTCTGAATTTGTAGGAGCTAAATATGCAATTTCAGTTGGAAATGGTACTGACGCTTTAATTATAGCATTAAAGGCGATTGGTATTAAAGAAGGAGATGAAGTAATAACATCACCTTTTACATTTTTTGCTACAGCAGAAAGTATTTCAGCTGTAGGAGGGGTACCGGTATTTGTTGATGTAAGAAAAGATACATTTACTATTGACCCTAATAAAATAGAAGAAAAAATCACATCAAAAACAAAAGCTATTATGCCTGTTCATATTTTTGGACAAAGTGCAGATATGGATGAAATCAACAGTATAGCAAAAAAACATAATTTAAAAGTTATAGAGGATGCTTGTCAGGCAGTAGGAGGAAAATATAAAGGTAGAAAAATAGGATCTCTTGGAGATGTAGCATGCTTCTCATTTTTCCCAACAAAAAACCTAGGTTGTGCAGGCGATGGTGGAATGATTGTTACTTCAGATGAAAATATAGCAACAATAGCCAAAGCTTTAAGAACACATGGAAGTGGTGAAAATGGTCAAAAGGCATATAATCTATTGAATAATATAGATTCAAAAATAGATACGGTGAAAAATGCAGATGATACTGTTTATAATCCTTTAAAATATTATAATTATTTAATTGGATATAACAGTAGATTGGATGCAATTCAAGCTTCAATCTTATTGGAAAAAATCAAATATATAGATAAATGGAATGCAAAAAGAAGAGAAATTGCTGAAAAATATAATGAGAGTTTAAAAGATACAGAATTTGTATTACCAACAGTTGACAGTCATAATGAACATGTTTATCATATGTATATACTTCAGTCTGATCATAGAGATAAGATAATTGAAAAATTAAAAGATAAAGGGATAGCAACAGGAGTTTATTATCCTGTACCGTTACATTTACAAAAAGTATATAGTAGTTTAGGATATAAAGAAGGGGATATGAAGGTTGCAGAATATTTATCTCATAGAACTTTTGCAATACCTGTATACCCAGAACTTTCCGATGAACAGATTGATTATATAATAAATAGTATAAAGGAAATTAGATTTTCAAATCTTTAGGAGGATATGTATGTCAAAGTATAAAGCTGAATTATTAAATAAGATTAATAATAAAACTGCAAATGTTGGAGTTGTAGGGTTAGGATATGTTGGATTACCATTAGCTGTGGAAAAAGCAGCAGCTGGATATAAGACTATTGGATTTGATGTTCAAGATAGTAAAGTAAATATGGTTAATGAAGGGAAAAACTATATTGGAGATGTAGTTGATACAGAATTAAAGGAATTAGTAGAGTCAGGTGCATTAAAAGCAACAACTGATTTTAGTTTTGTAAAGGATGTTGATACTATTTGTATTTGTGTACCAACACCATTAGATTTATATAAACAGCCAGATTTATCTTATGTAGTTGAATCAACAAAAAGTGTTGCAAAGTTTTTACATAAGGGTATGTTGGTAATCTTAGAAAGTACAACTTACCCAGGTACTACAGAAGAAGTATTAAAGCCTATATTAGAGGAATCTGGATTAAAGTGTGGAGAAGACTTTTTCTTAGCATTTTCTCCAGAAAGAGTTGATCCGGGAAATAAGGATTATAACACAAAAAATACCCCTAAAGTTGTAGGAGGATGTACAGAAGAATGTACAGAAATAGCTGCAGCATTATATAGAAATGTATTAGAAGGGGATATACATACTGTTTCTTCACCAGCAGTTGCTGAAATGGAAAAAATACTTGAAAATACATTCAGAAACATAAATATTGGATTAGCAAATGAAATGGCTATTTTATGCAAAAAAATGGGAATAGATGTTTGGGAAGTTATAGATGCAGCCAAAACTAAGCCATATGGATTTATGCCATTTTATCCAGGACCAGGTCTTGGTGGACACTGTATTCCGTTAGATCCATTTTATCTAGAGTGGAAAGCTAAAGAATATGATTATCATACAAGATTAATTGAAACTTCTGGTGAAATAAATGATTCAATGCCAGAATTCGTATTAGATAATGTAATGAAAATCTTAAATACAAAGAAAAAAGCTTTAAATGGAGCTAAGGTTTTATTAATGGGCTTGGCATATAAACCTGATATTGATGATTATAGAGAATCTCCTGCTTTTAAGGTTATAGAGTTATTAGAAAAGAATGGAGCAGATTTAGTAGTTAATGATCCATTCTGCCAAGAAGCTAAGCATAATGGTAAAACATATCATTCTATAGATTGGAAAGAAGTAATTGATGATAGTGATATTGTAGTTATTACTACAAATCACAGTTGCTATGATTATAATGAAATAGTGAAAAGAGCAAAGGTAGTATATGATACAAGAAATGCTACTAAGGAAGTTAAAGAAAATAGAGAAAAGATTTATAAATTATAATTATTTTAAGAAAATAGTAATGGTCAATAAAGGGAAATTTCAATTAGGAATTTCCCTTTTTAAAATATTTTTATACATAAATAAGTATTGCTATTGGAAAAATATAATTTGTAATAATATTTTTCAGTTTACATTATACTATATAGTAAGATAGAAGGATTTGTGGTGAAGAAATGAAGAAAGAAAAAAATAGCATTTCAAAGATGGATTTATTAATTCACTTAATTGTAAAGGTTAAGAATGATGATATTTTTGCATTGGCATCTCAATTAGCCTATTATTTAGTATTATCTTTTTTTCCTTTTCTTATTTTTCTAATTTCTTTAATAAGTATGATTAACATAAATATTAATGAGGTTTATATTGGTCTTAAAGATGTTTTGCCCTCAAATGTGTATGAACTTGTTCAAGGAATATTAATTGAAGTATTTAATTCTCAAAGTGCAGGAGTGCTAGGGGCTTCAATCTTTATAGCTATTTGGGTAGCATCCTCTGGATTTAGAGGAGTTATAAAAGGGATAAATAAAGCATATAACTTAGAAGATAATAGATCATTTATTAAAAAGACAATAATTGCATATATCAGCACCATATTATTGGCATTTACAATATTATTAGCTCTTATTGTATTAGTTTTTGGAACTGTGGTTCAAGAACATTTAATAGAAATATTACCATTTAAAGAAGTTATCTTAATATTTTGGAATATTATTAGATATGGAATTATATTAATTGTACTTTTCTTTGTGTTTGCATCTATTTATAGATATACTCCTTGCAGAAAGATCAAATGGAAAGAAGTAATACCTGGAGCCATGGTAAGTACGGTAGGTTGGGTTATTTCATCTATTGCATTTGCTTTTTATATTAATAATTTTAATAATTATTCTAAGTTTTATGGAAGTTTAGCAGCAGTATTTATATTGATGATTTGGATATTTCTAACATCTATTATTTTGATCTTTGGTGTGGAAGTGAATTCAGTCTTAGTATACCATAGAGAGGATAAAATTTAATAGCAGATTAAGCTATAATAATATTTTATGAAATAAGAAACATTAGGGAAGTTATCCCCAATGTTTTTTTATTTTATGGTAAAACATATATAAATAATTATAATGAGTATATTTGAATACAAAGTAATTATAGTGTCAATAATTCAAATATAAATGTTATTTTGGAGGTGAAAAATGAATAAGATTATTTTAGTTGGGAATTTAGTTAAAGATCCAGAATTGGTAGAAATAAATGGTGTTGAAGAGGCCTGCGTAAGATTTACACTTGCGGTTAGACGAAATTATAAAAACTCTGATGGGACAGTTGAATCAGACTTCTTCCCTGTAGTAATGTGGGGGAACAAGGGTAAAGTAATTCATAAATATCTTAAAAAGGGAGATTATATTAGTGTAAGTGGAAGATTAAAGACAAGAACCTATGAAGGTAAGGATGAAGTAAAGAAATATATTGTTGAAGTAATTGCAGATGAATTCGATTTTTGCGGATGGCGAAAAAAATAGCTGAAAATGAAGATATTATTTAAAAAAAAATAGCAATTATGTTGAAATTGTCATAAAATATGGTATAATAAATATGTTGATGATAACGTATTCACTTTTTCAACTGTGGTTTTGATGAGATATGGGAGTAAAAAAAGAGCATCTGCTCTTTTTTTATAATATGATTATTTGGGGAAACTTTATTATGAATCCATATATTAACATTTGTTAATAAATTAAGAACAATAATTATTAACATAATGTATACAATATGTTAATAAAGTGTGAATTAATAGTAAAATATGGAATGATTTCGACACATATGTTTATGAATGTAGGATTCAATTTATCTTGTTTGGATTTACATAAGTAGAACAAGGGTTTAAATTAAAAGAATATGTCACTTTTTATTGCATTATAGATAATATAATGCCGTAAAAAATGACATTTTTTTTGTTAACAATATGGTAATATTATCCTATTGAAACATAAGGAGGCTTTTTGATGAAAGTAATCAATCAAATTATTAAAACACAAACAATTCAAGAAATAGAGGTAAAATATATTTATAGAATTAGTGAAAGTAAATTTGAAGGAAAAAAAGTATACGGGATAGAAATCGAAAAAAATGAAATTGTGAATGGAAAAACAATTAATGTAGATAGGGAATTTGTGGAGAAGATTTCACCTAATATGAATAAAATTGAAAAGATTTATAATGTTTTAGTAGAAAATATAGTATCTCCTATTCATTTTATTGATATAATGGGAGAAGAAATAGATAAATGTGTATTTGATTTTAATTAATAATGTGTAGTGGTGATGTTATGATAAAAGGAGTAGGTGTTGATATTGTTAAGATATCCAGAATAGATAAAGCTATTGGTAGAACCAATAACTTTTTAAAAGGTGTATTTACAGAGAATGAAATTAGTTATTTTCAAATGAAAAATAACAATATAGAGACTATAGCTGGATATTTTGCAGCCAAAGAGGCTTTGTCAAAAGCATTAGGAACTGGCATAAGAGGGTTTAGGTTAACGGAAATAGAAATAATTAAGGACAACCTTGGGAAACCTAGTATAAGAATAAGTAAGAGCATGGAAAAAAAATTTAATGTAACAAATAATAAAATTTTCTTATCAATATCTCATAGTAGTGATAATGCAATTGCTTATGTTGTAATTGAGGAGGAATAGTATGGAGGAAGTAGTAGGCTCTAAAGTAGCAAAAGAAATCGATAATTATACGATTAATACAGTTGGAATTCCAAGTATTCTACTAATGGAAAATGCAGCAGAAAGAATATATTCGGCAATATTACATAAAGGTGATCATTTTGTGGTATTTTGTGGCGTAGGAAATAATGGTGGTGACGGGTTAGCTATTGCTAGAAAGTTAATACAAAATGAGAAAAATGTTTCAATATTAATTGTGGGTAATTTAGAATCAGCTAGCGAAGAATTTATTATTAATTATAACATTCTAAAAAATATAAGGGCTAATATATTTCAATATAAAGAAGATGAAGCTGAAGTAACTAATATAATAATGGATTGTGATGTTATTGTTGATGCAATATTTGGTATAGGATTAAATAGGGAGATAAAAGGAAAATACTATAATGCTATTAAATTAATTAACTCTTCAATAAAAAAGATAGTATCAGTAGACATTCCATCTGGATTAGATAGTGATGATGGGAAAATTCATGGGATATGCGTAAAAGCAACAGAAACATACACTATAGGTATGTATAAAAAAGGATTTATTTCTTATGATGCTAAGAAATATTTAGGAAATGTTAATTTAATAAAAATAGGCATACCGAAAGAGGTTATTAATAAATATTCGGAAGGTATAAAAATTTTATCTGAAGAAGAATATAAGTTAATGGTTCCAATAAGAAAGATTTATGGACACAAAGGAAATTATGGGAAAATATTAATTTTAGCTGGTAGTAGAGAATTTACAGGTGCAGCTTATATTACTACTGAAGCCACTGTAAATTGTGGTTCGGGATTAGTTTCTCTTGTAGTAGAGGATGAGATATATGATTCATTATCAAATAAAATGATAGAAGCAATGACAATAAGATATAGTGAAAAAGATAGAATAGATAAACTACTTCAAAATGCGGATGTTATAGCATGTGGACCAGGTTTAAGCAAGAATACTATAAATGTTAATATGTTAGTAAAATTTATTGAAAATAGTACATGTAAATTAATTTTAGATGCAGATGCAATAAATATATTAAGCGAAAATAAAGATCTATTTTCAAAGATAAAAAATAGGTCAATTATTACTCCACATTTGGGAGAAATGGCAAGGTTAATAGGACGAGATATAGATTATGTTGAAAAAAATAGACTTGAAGTATGTAGAAAATTTTCAAAAGAAAATAATCTTATAACTGTACTTAAAGGATATAATACTGTAATTTCTGATGGAGATAAAACAATTATAAATTGCACTGGAAGTAGCAAAATGGCATCTGGAGGTATGGGGGATTGTTTAACAGGAATTATAGCATCTTTATTAGGGCAAAATGTTAGTTTATTTGAAAGTGCTATTTTAGGAACTTACATTCATGGATTAACAGGTGATATATTAGGGAAAGATAAATATACTGTAAAAGCAAGGGATATTATAAATAACATATCATTAACATTAGAATCTTTAATAAAAAAGAATAATCACTAAGATAATATAATATTAATATAATATGTATAATTTATCTTGGAGGAGACATGAAGAAGAAAAAGAAAAATGCAAGTTCTAATAACTTTAGATGGATATTTTTTACTTTAATGCCTATAATTACAATTATAATTATAATTCAATTTAGAAGAATAGTTA
>JAAYPK010000034.1 GCA_012519845.1 Clostridiales bacterium | reverse complement strand
CTATATTTTTATTTTTCGCAATAGTCTATATGTAAATTATAGCATAATAAATATTTATCACAATAAACACATATTATGTGCTTGTAAATTAAATTTGTGTCGTTTTTCTTTTTGTGATACAATTATTCATTAAGCGAGGTGATAATATGTCAATAAGTTATAAAAAGCTCTGGAAACTTCTTATTGATAGAGACATGAAAAAGAAAGACTTAATAGAAATATCTGGTATTAGTACTGCTTCAATGGCCAAGCTTGGAAGAGGTGATAATATCACCACAGAGGTATTACTTAAAATATGCAAGGCACTTGATTGTGAGCTTGAAGATATTATGGAGATAGAAAAGGAATAATTTTAGGAGGAATTTATGAAAATCAAAAATATAGAAGAACTGTTTCTAATAACTAAAAAAAAGCTTGAGGGCCAACACGGAACAATTACAATTAATTTTGCTAATAAAACTCATGTTTATTCGGGAAACGATGTTATAGGCAATTGCTTACAAGAATGGTTGCCTGATTGGTTTCAACATTTAGGTGTTGATATAAGACCTGGAGATAACACTCAATCATTCCCAGACTTTGTAGCCAATTTTGAAGATACTAGTTATGATGTTGAAGTTAAAGCCTGGAATTATAACAATTCACCCGCGTTTGACCTAGCAAACTTTTCAAGTTTTCTAGATACAACATATAAAAGCCCTGGGAAATTAGATGCTCATTATTTCATATTAGGTTATGAGCCAATGGATGATGGCTTTTCGCAAGGATTTACTGTAAAAAAAGTGTACTTAAAACATATATGGGAAATCACTTCCCCCTCAAGAAAATATCCTATTGGTTTACAAGTAAAACGTGGCCAACCTTATGCGATGCGTCCTTTTAACTTCGCACGTAATGAAAACAACAGTTTTAATAACAAAAATGAATTTATATATGCTGTCAAAAACACTTTTGATATTTTTACAAATACTACCATACCTTTTTCACCAGATGAATGGCTCGAAAAAGTACTTTCATATTAAAAGAAGTGGTGGTTCTTACATGAACCCCACTTCTTTTTTCTCTAAATTATTAATAGATTCAAAATATGATTCTAATAGTTTTATCGATACAGCTTTTATAACAGGAACACAAACAGTATTACCAAGTAAATCAAATGCTTCACTTTCTTTCATAAAGTCAAGTCGATAATCATCTGGAAAACCAAACAATTTAAGACCTTCATTAATAGTTAAAGTACGAATTCCACCATTAACAGGTACTGCAAGCTTATGAACATCCGTTGCAACTATTGTCGGTGTAACACTGTCGGGGCAAAGAATTTTGGTAAATTCAAATGAAAGTTTTCCAGTAACGATGTTATATCCTTTTTCTAATGAAGTATCCGCTACTCTCCTATTATTAATTAGTTGTTTCGGATGTTCATAAGTAAGATATCCTTTCGCAACTAAATCATCCAATAACGCATGTAACTTAGGATGTGGATAAAATGAAAATATCATATCTTCTGTTAGAGGCATACCATCCATCCATTTTATACCTATTATATCTGCCCATTTCTTATTTCTCCTTTGTCTTAACAACAATTCTAGAAGTTCTTTTTGTTCTTTACTTACCTCGCCTTTTAATCCAATATCCCAACTATGGATATTGTTGCTACCGCCACGTTTGTCTTTTATAGCTTTCCCATATAATTCATCTATTTTGTAATGTGATAGTAGTTTTTTGGTGAATTCTGTTTGTATAGGAGGTGTAGATTCATCTATAATATCTCTTAATACAGATGTTTTCTTACTGAATCCTGCTAACTCTTTTACTTTCATACCTCTAAGTCCAATAATATAGATTCTATTTCTAGACTGTGCTAGTCCAAAATCCTTACCATTTAACACTTTCGCTTGGATAGAGTAGCCCAATTCTTCTAATGTCTTGCGTATTATCTTAAATGTCCTTCCTTTATCATGATGTACAAGACCCTCTACATTTTCTAATACAAATCCAATAGGTTTTTTTGCTAATAAGATCTTAGCAATATCAAAAAAAAGTGTTCCTCTAGTATCTTGAAACCCTAACCCTAATCCCGCTTGAGAAAAAGCCTGACAGGGAAAGCCAGCTAATAAGAAGTCAAAATTAGGCAAATTTGTTGGATTAACTTTTGTTATATCACATTCTGGGTTTTCTCCAAAATTAAATTTATATGATTTAATTGCAGAAGGTTTGATATCGCTTGAAAATACACACTTACCTTTTAAACCAAATTCGCTTAGTGCTTGCTCAAATCCTATTCGCATCCCACCTAACCCACTAAATAAATCAACAAAAGTTATTTCATTTGCTCCCCGTTCAAGTTCTGACTCTAATTTATCTATACCCATTTCAAGTAGTTTTCTGCATTTCTGAGAAAAACTCGTACAATCAGGTAATGGTGCCTCTTTAATAAATTTCTTATCTTTACTATTTAAGTAAATCGTTACAGGCTGTTTTTTATCTATGCTACTTTTTCTACCTGCACCTTTTCTATTTCCTCCATGCATGCTCATACCTCCATTCACTAATATAATTATAACATGAGAGCATTGTTTTTTCAAGTAAATAAAATCCCGATTAGGCTTTTTGTTTAGATTTATGATACCGATAATTGAGAATGCGTTCCTATCAATCCAATATCCATCTAGCCTACCCAACCCCACTAATTCATCTAACCTACATACCCGACCCTAAAATTTCCTTAATTTCGGACTTGTTTCCTAAAACAATAAAAATAAGGGTTTCCAAGATTAGTTTCTTATGCAATATAACACTACATTTCTACTAATGCTTGAAAACCCTTATATATCAAGCCTTTAACTACATTTTAATTTTCTACCCTTGACATCAATACTACGCACTCAACGTGGCTTGTTTGCGGGAACATATCCACTGGTTGTATTTTTTCTACTTTAAATCCATTGCTACTTAATATTTTTAAATCCCTGGCAAGGGTACCTGGATCACAAGATACATAAACTATTTTATCAGGCTTACTTGCAGATATAGCCTCCAATAGTTTAATATCACATCCTTTTCTAGGAGGATCTACAACTATTACATCAGCTTTTATTCCCTTACCAATTAAATCCGGTATAACCTCTTCTGATTTACCCACAAAGAACTCTACATTATCAACATTGTTAATTTTAGCATTTTCTCTAGCATTAATAATGGCGGGCTCTATTATTTCAACTCCATAAACTTTTTTTGCTTTTTTTGATAAAAATAAAGAAATTGTTCCTGTACCACAATAGGCATCAAATACTATTTCATTACCTGTTAGACCTGCATACTCTAATGCTTTATTATATAACACCTCTGTTTGCATAGGATTTACTTGAAAGAACGAAAGCGGTGATATATTAAATATAAACTCACCAATATAATCTTGAATTGCATTCTTACCATATAAAGTAATGCATTCTTCTCCTAAAATTACATTAGTTTTCTTTGAATTTATATTTAAAATAATACTTTTTACTTCTGGTAATTGTTCCTTTATATTATCTACAAACTCATCTAAATAAGGTACTTCCTTTGTAGTAGCAACAAGAACTACCATTACTTCAGAAGTTTTAAATCCCTTCCTTATCATCACATGTCTTATTATGCCTTTATCATTGAATTCACCATCTACAGTAAAAGGCTTAACATTATTCCAAAGCATCCAAGTTTTCGTTATTTCTATAACTTTATCCGCCACTTCATCTTGTATAATACACTTATCTAAATCAACAATATTATGACTTCTTGGAGCATAAAACCCTATAGATAATTTATGATTAATCGTTCCTATAGGTAATTGGACTTTATTTCTATACCTATAAGAATGATTTTTATCTCCTAACGGAAACTCCACTAAATTTTCATCTAAATTAGCAATTCTACTAATACAGTCTTTAACTCTATTATATTTAAAATCTAATTGTTTATCATAGGTCATATGTTGTAAGGTACAGCCTCCACATCTTTTAAAATATTTACATTTTGGCTCTATTCTATTAACTGAAGGCTTTAATATCTCTTCAACTTTACCATATGCATATTTGTTCTTTACTTTTACTATTTTAGTTTTTATATTTTCACCTTTTATTGCTCCAGTTATAAAAATTGGGAATCCATCACATTTTGCAATTCCTTCTCCTTCATAGCCCTCTGAAATTATCTCAACATTATATTCTTTATTTTTTTCAAACAATTTAGTTCACCTCTACATAAAAGTTCCACTAAATTATATCACACTATTCACATATTTATTTAAATGTTTCACACATTGTTGATAAAATCCCGCTATTTGCTCCATATATATTTACTGCTTTTGCTTCACAATTGCCATTTAAATTATATGTACAATTTCTAGCCTTACATGTAATTTCAGGATTCATTCCAGATATGTGATTAGAAAAACCATTCACTATTCCACCCATATAATTAAAATCTCCTATGGAATTCTCCATACCTGAATCACTTGCTTCTATGTAACTAGCACAATATGTATCAGAACTTGTGCTTGAACTTATTCCTTCTACAACTATATTTTTAGCTGAGCATACTCCTAATTCGTTATGAATACAAGAAATGGCCCCACAACTTAATTTTGCCATTAGTATCATCCTTTCAAAATTATATTTATATTATAGTTTGAAACATTTATTGTACTTTTATACAATTTTGTTAAAAGAAAAAGCTGATATACAAATATCTTTTATAGGATATTTGTATATCAGCAAATTTCTCCTTAAAGGAAGTTTACAGAATCAAGTTGCCATTTAATTCCATAATTATATTATAACTATATTTATACATAATATACATTATATATTAATATTATTTGTCCTAAATGTAATTTTTTTGTAAACAAAAGAAGATATCTCATAATTGAGATATCTTCCGTATTCATGAATATTATTTATTCTACTACGCTTACCTTCATTAAGTTTGTAGCACCAATCTTATCAACTGGAACTCCTGCAGCAATAACAACTGTATCACCTTTCTTAACAAATCCATTTGCTTCAGCAATTGAAACTGATTTTTCCATCATTTCATCTGTTGATTCTAATTTTTCTGCAAGTATTGGATATACTCCCCAAGAGAATACTAATTGCTTAGCAACCTTATCACTTGGTGTAATTGCAACTATTGGACATTCTGGTCTACATTGAGATAATCTCTTAGCAGTTGCACCACTTTGAGTTGATGATAATATAGCTGCAGCATCTAATTCATTTGCAGCATTACAAGCAGCTCTTGAAATTACTCCTGCGATAGCTGGAATATGGTTCTTAGCGCTTGATACAGCTACTTCATATTGTAATTGTGCTTCAGTTGTTTCAGCTATTTTAGCCATTGTTGAAACAGCTTCTACTGGATAATCTCCATTAGCACTTTCTCCTGATAACATTATTGCATCAGTACCATCAAATATAGCATTTGCTACATCTGAAACTTCAGCTCTAGTTGGTCTTGGGTTTCTCATCATTGAATCAAGCATTTGTGTAGCAGTTACTACTGGCTTACCAGCTTCATTACACTTCTTGATTATCATTTTTTGTACTCCTGGTACATTTTCTATTGGAATTTCAACTCCTAGATCTCCTCTAGCAACCATTATTCCATCAGATACTTCTATTATAGAATCTATATTATCTACACCTTCTTGATTTTCTATTTTAGAAATTATTAAGATGTTTTCTCCACCATTTTCATTTAATAATTTTCTTATAGCTAAAACGTCGTCAGCTTTTCTGATAAATGATGCTGCTATAGCAGAAACTCCCATTTGACATCCAAATTTTAAATCTGCTGCATCTTTTTCAGTTAATGCTGGAAGCTTAATTGATACCCCTGGTACATTAACACCTTTGTGAGTTCCAACAAATCCTGTATTGTTAACTTCACATTTAATAGCATTTCCTTCTACAGATTTAACTGTTAAACCTACTAAACCATCATCTATTAAAATTGTGTTTCCTGGCTTAACATCATTTGCAAGTCCTTCGTATGTAACTGAGCACTTAGTAGTATCTCCTACTACATCTCCTCCAGCATATATTGTAAATTCAGTTCCTTTTTGAAGTTCTAATTTCTTTGGTTCAAATTTACCAGTTCTTATTTCTGGCCCTTTAGTATCTAATACTATTGCTATTTGCTTATTTAACTTCTTAGCAACTTTTCTTACTAATTCTATTCTTCCACGATGTTCTTCATGATCTCCGTGTGAAAAATTATGTCTTGAAGCATTCATTCCTGCTTCCATAATTTTAGTTATTATTTCTTCTGTTTCGCTGGCTGGACCTACTGTACAAATCATCTTAGTTTTTCTCATTTAAAAAAACACTCCTTTATTTTTTATATTTTCATCCATAACTTATAATAAATTAAAATTTATTGCATTTTATTTTGATAATACTTGAGCTATATCATATAATTCTTGATTAAACTTTCTTTCCATTGATAAAGCTTCATCTATATCATCATCTACTATTTGATTATTTCTTATTCCTATTACTCTTGAAGTTTTTCCTTCTAATAGAACTTCAACAGCTTTTGATCCCATTCTTGAAGCTAATACTCTATCGTAAGCACTTGGACTTCCACCTCTTTGGATGTGTCCTAAAATAGTTGCTCTTGTTTCAATTCCTGTTACGTCTTCTACTTCTTTTGCTAATTCAAATGCACCACCAATACCTTCGGCTAATAATATTAAATTGTGCATCTTTCCTGCTGCCTTACCCTCAAGTATTGTTCTGCATAATTCATCTTTATCAAATCCTTTTTCTGGAACCAAAATAGCTTCTGCTCCACCGGCAATTCCAGCATAAACTGCTATATCACCACAACTTCTACCCATTACTTCTACTATTGAAACTCTATCATGTGAAGTTGATGTATCTCTTATTTTATTTATGGCATCTAATACTGTGTTTTGAGCTGTATCAAAACCTATTGTATAGTCTGTGTAAGCTAAATCATTATCTATAGTACCAGGTAATCCTACTGTCTTAACGCCTAATTTTGATAAAAGTTTTGCCCCAGTAAATGATCCATCTCCTCCAATTACTACTAAAGCATCTACTCCATAAGCTTTAAGTATTTTAACTGCTCTTTTTCTAACTTCTTCTTGCTTAAATTCAACACATCTTGCAGTTCTTAAAATTGTTCCACCTCTTTGGATTATATCTGATACAGAAGTTCTATTTAGGTTAACTAACTCTCCATTTATTAATCCGCTATATCCTCTCATTACTCCCATTACTTCAAGACCATTGCTTAAAGCAGTTCTCGTAACGGCTCTTATAGCAGCATTCATTCCTGGAGCATCTCCTCCACTTGTTAAAATAGCTATCTTTTTCATACTTGTTCCTCCTTACACACCACCGGGACTATGCTAGTCCCACACATACTAAATTGATCCACCATCATTTCGTATTTATTGTACCTAAATTTTGCGATTATATCAATGGCATTCTACTAAATTTTGATAAAAAAATATCATTATCCTCTCATCACATATATTATACCCTAGTATAGCTAAGTTTATTAAGTAATTATTTTATTCATTATCAATAACTTTTACATTATCTTCTCCATATTTATCTTTTAGTATTTCAATTATTTCATCATCAAGCTCTACCCAAATGTCATTTGATAAACGATATTTTTGTTTATTTTCAGCATCAAATAGATATATTGTAGTATTTCCTTCGTGACCTTCTCTTATTTTTTTTAATTCAGAGATTGCTAAATTCACTTCAGTTTTATTCTTTACTCTAATATATATTTTTTCACTATTCACTTTTTCTAATCCTTGAATGTTTTCACAAATTACTTTAGGTAATTCATCTTCTTTTATGCTAACTCTTCCCTTTATTAATACAAGTCCATCTTGATTTATTAATCCTCTTAATTTATCAAATGTTTTAGGAAAAACAATTACTTCTATTACCCCAGTTAAGTCTTCAAGCTTTATAAATGCCATCATGGAATTGCTTCTAGTTATTTTTTGATTTATTTCTGTAATTATTCCACCTAAAATAACTGAATCATTATCATTAATAGGCATATCTAACTCACCAGATACTTCTTCTTGCATTAATTCGTAACTTTGAAATATTTTTTCTATATTACAAGAAGTCTGTATTTTTAAACTACTTTTATATTCATCTAAGGGATGACCTGAAATATATATTCCTGTCATTTCCTTTTCCATAGACAATATTGCATTTTTCTTAAATTCCTTTATATCTGGATAATTAATTCTTGGTATATTTATTTCATTAGATTCTATGGCAAATAAACTCATTTGTCCTTCAATATTTCGCTTTCTTTCACCATATATTCCATCTATTACCTTTTCAAATACTGATAATAATTTAGACCTATATATTTTGAAACAATCTAATGCACCAGCTTTAATTAAACTTTCTACCGCCCTTTTATTTACTGCAGATAAATCTATTTTATCAATAAAATCCTCAAGAGAATTAAATTTACCTTTTTGTTCTCTTGATTCTACTATACTATTTACAACATTCATCCCTACATTTTTTATTGCTGCTAATCCAAAAATAATACAATCTCCCTTAACAGTAAATTTTGAATAGCTTTCATTTATATTAGGAGGTAAAACTTGAATTCCCTGACTTTCAGCAAAATTAATATAATGTGCTACTTTTTCACTTACTCCTATTACAGAATTCAGCATTGCAGCTATCATTTCCACAGGATGATATTTCATTAAATATGCTGTTTCATATCCTACTACCGCATAAGCTGCTGCATGACTTTTATTAAATGCATAAGATGCAAAATCCATCATAGAATCAAAAATTTTATTTCCTGCTTCCTCACTTATTCCGTTTCTTATACACCCTGGCACTTCAATATTTCCATGTTCATCAGTAATACCAAAAATAAAGTTCCTTCTTTCTTCTTCCATAACCTTATGCTTCTTTTTTGACATAGCTCTTCTTACCATGTCACTTCTTCCCATGGAATAGCCAGCAAGTTTTCTTACAATCTCCATAACCTGCTCTTGATAAACCATAACCCCATAGGTAACATCTAATATACTCTCAAGTTCTGGAACTATATACTTAACTTTTTCAGGATTTCTTTTACATTCTACATATCTAGGTATTTCTGCCATAGGTCCTGGTCTATATAATGAAATTCCAGCAATTATATCTTCTAAATTATCCGGTTTCAGTTCTTTCATAAATGAAGTCATTCCAGCTGACTCAAGTTGGAATACTCCTGATGTTTTTCCTTCACCTATCATTTCATAAACTTTTTTATCTGAAAAATCTATTTTGTCTAAATTTATTTTAATTCCTTTATTTTCTTCAACCATTTTCACTGCATCATTCATAACAGTTAGTGTTCTAAGTCCTAGAAAATCCATTTTTAGAAGTCCAAGTTCTTCTAATGTTGTCATCCCAAATTGAGTAACAATCATTTCTTCATTTCTTTGAAGGGGAACATATTCCACTAAAGGTTTAGATGCAATAACAACTCCAGCTGCATGGGTAGATGAATGCCTTGGTATTCCCTCTAAATCCTTACTAATTTCTATTAAGGTTTTTACCCTTTCCTCATTTTCATAAGCTTCTTTCAATTCTGGATTTAACTCTAAAGCTTTATCAATTGTTATACCAAGAACATTAGGAATCATTTTTGCTATTCTATCTACCTCTGAATATGAGTAATTCATAGCTCTTCCAACATCTCTTATACATACTCTTGGTGCCATAGTTCCAAATGTAATTATTTGAGATACATTTTTAACCCCATATTTTTCAACAACATAGTCTATAACTTCCTGTCTTCTTTCATAGCAAAAATCAGAATCAATATCTGGCATACTTACCCTTTCAGGATTTAAGAACCTTTCAAAAATTAGACTATATTTTATTGGGTCAATTTTGGTTATTCCTAATGTATATGCAACTATTGATCCTGCTGCTGATCCTCTTCCTGGCCCTGTAGGTATTCCATTTTCGTTTGCAAATCTAATAAAATCCCAAACAATTAAAAAGTAATCTACATAACCCATTTGTTTTATTATTCCAAGTTCATATTCAAGTCTGTCTATATATTCTTTAACATTATTATTACTATTACACAATTCTTCTACAGACTTGTAATCTACTTTTTTATCTCTTAAATTAATAAATTCATCGTATCTTTCAATTAGCCCTTTATAACAATTTTCTCTTAAATATTCATAAGCTTCTCTTCCCTCTGGCAAAGGGAAGGTTGGTAACTTGGATTCATGAAATTTATAATCAAAATTACACTCCATTGCGATTTTATTTGTATTTTCTAAAGCTTCTGGAATATACGAGAACATATCCCACATTTCTTCTTGAGATTTTAAATAAAATTGATCAGAAGGATATCTTCGTCTATTATCATCATCTACTGTTTTTCCAGTTTGTATACACATTAATATATCATGAGCCTTAGAATCATTTTGTGTTATATAATGGACATCGTTTGTTGCAACTAAAGGAATTCCTAATTCCTTTGATAATTTAATATTCTCTTCATTAACTTTTCTTTGCTCATCCATCCCATGATTTTGAATCTCTAAATAAAACCCATCTTTAAATATATCCTGATAAAGCAAAGCTACTTCCTTTGCTTTATCAAATTGATTTTTTAAAATATAGCTTTGTACCTCTCCTCCAAGGCATGCACTTAAAGCAATTAATCCTTCACTATGATTTCTTAAAAATTCATGATCAATTCTTGGTTTGTAATAAAACCCTTCAATTGATGCTGCTGAAACAATTTTCATTAAATTCTGATAGCCAATTTCATTTATTACAAGCAATACTAAATGATAGGTACTATTGTCTTTATCTGGATTTTTTATTTTCATTGATTTTGATGCCACATATACTTCACAACCTAATATTGGTTTTATGCCTTGTTCTTTTGCCTGTTTATAGAATTCAACACATCCATACATTACACCATGGTCTGTTATAGCAATGCTTTCCATTCCTAATTCCTTTGCTTGTTTTATTAGCTTAGAAATTTTGCCTGATCCATCTAATAAACTATATTCAGTATGTAAGTGTAAATGACAAAATTTTTTTTCTCTCACTTTTTCCTCCTATTCACCAGTCTTTAGTTCCGCTGCTATCTTTTCAATTTTTCTTAACCTATGATTAACTCCTGACTTACCTACTGGTGGGTCCAGCATTTCTCCCAATTCTTTAAGTGATTCATCAGGATAATTCAACCTTAATTCCGCTATTTCCCTAAGGTTTTTAGGTAGTCTTTTTAGTCCTATCTGAGCTTGAATTAATTTTATACTTTCAACTTGTCTTACTGCTGCATTTACTGTCTTTGATAAATTAGCAGTTTCACAGTTTACTAATCTATTAACATTATTTCTCATTTCCTTCATTATTCTAATATTTTCTAATTCAAATAATGATGTATGTGCTCCAATAATATTTAGTAAATCTACAATTTGTTCTCCTTCTTTTAAGTATATTATAAATGAATTTTTTCTTTGAATAACCTTTGATTTCAATCCAAATTCATTTATTAATTTGCTTAAACTATTAGCGTATTCTTCGCTATGAGTAACAAATTCTAAATGATAATTTTTCTCTGGATTGGTAATACTTCCACCACCTAAAAAAGCTCCTCTAATATAGCATTTTTTTTCTTTTTCGCCTTTTAATAATACTTTGTCAATACTATAATCTAGATTCATAACTCCATCTACTTCTTTAAGAATACCAGTTTTCCTAAGGAGATCCCTAACTCCCATTTCTTCTGTAATAACAACCATATATATATTGTTCTTCTTTAATGAAGTACTTTTTTTCATCATCAATTTTGAATGTATACCACAATATTCTTTTAGAAGAGTGAAAATAACCCTAGCACTTGCAGGATTTTCTGTGGTAATTTTAAAAGATAATCCACTACCATTAAATCCAATAGTTCCTCCGACTTTCATAATAGCTGATATTTCTGCCAGAGCCTCTGTTTCACTTAAATCTAAATATCTACTTATCTCACCTTTAACCTTTGATGAAAATGACATATGTTAATCTCCTTTTACTTCTCTCTTTTAAGCTTTTTTTCTTCTTTCTCTCTTTCTCTAATTCTTTGTGATAAATACATATATTCAATGATTTTCTTCTTATCGTATAATAACTTCTTCTCCATAATTATATCTACTAAAACTTCAGCTAATTTATCCGAATTGTGCTTAATATATCCATTAGAAATATTAATTAATTCTTCTTGCACACAGTCTATACCTAAATCTTTTATTTCTTTTAGATTTGTCTTAACAAGTTCGGAACCCTGTTCTAAATATTTGTCTCTTAACTCATCTGAAATGTCAGAAGAATTTGTTATCACACAATCAATAATATCTTTTCCACCATATTTTCTTAATTCTTTAATATGATCTACTACAGTAAAATTATCAGTTTCTCCTGGTTGGGTCATAATATTGGAAATATATATTTTGAAAGCACTGCTTCTTCTTATTGCAGGACTCATTTTCTTAACCAAAAGATTTGGTATTACACTGGTATATAAACTTCCTGGGCCCATTATAATTGCATCTGCTTCTCTAATTGCCATCAAAGCTTCTGGTAATGGATCTGCTCCTTCAGATGCAAGCATTATTTTATTAATCCTTGATTTTTGCTTTCTAGCTTCTTCCGGTATTTCTGACTCACCAAATACAATATTCCCATTCTCTAATTTTCCTACTAACTGCATATCATCAAGAGTTACTGGTAAAACTTTACCTGTTACTGCTAAAACCGAACTCATTTTTTGTATTGCTTCTTCAAAGTTTCCTGATATTCCTGCCATAGCTGCTAAAAAAAGATTACCAAAACTTTGATTTTTTAATCTACCATCTTTAAATCTATATTGTAACAACTCCTCCATGACTGGCTCTGTATCTGCTAAAGCTAACAAGCAATTTCGAATATCACCTGGAGGAAGCATTCCTAAGTCCTCTCTTAAATCACCTGATCCTCCACCATTGTCTCCAACTGTTACAATTGCAGTAATATTGGAAGTATAATATTTTAGTCCCCTAAGCATAGTTGACAGTCCTGTTCCTCCACCTATTACCACAATCTTAGGACCTTTTACTAATAACCTTTTTTCCCCAATTAAGCTTTCTATTTTTTTGCTGTCTAATGATACTTTCACATATCCTGTATTTACTAAAACTATAACTGATTTCATTACTTCTGTTATAGCTAAATATATTACAAATATACCTGTTAAGTTTAAAAAAATATAAAATACCTTATAATAAATATCATAAACTCTTTTTGTTACTAATTCAGTAAACCCAAATGCTATTAATAGTATTCCTAAAATACCAAAAGCTATCCATCTCTTTACTTTTATACCAGGCTTCAACCAATCCATTATCTTCATAGTTTTCTTACTCCTTTATGGAGATCTTCACTAATATCTCTATGCTCTATTCTTGAATTAAAATTATCTTTTAATAATCTTTCATGTAATTCATTTGCAATTGCTACAGAACGATGTCTTCCTCCTGTACAACCAATTGAAATAATTAATTGTCTTTTTCCTTCTTTTATGTAATTAGGAATTAGAAATTTTAGCATATCTTCTAACTTATCTATAAAGCCAACAGTTTCTATTTGATCAAGTACATATTTTTTAACTGGTTCATCAGCTCCTGAAAATTGCTTTAATTCTGGAATATAAAACGGATTAGGGATAAATCGAACATCAAAAACCAAATCAGAATCTACTGGAATTCCATATTTAAACCCAAAGCTTAATATAGTAATTGATAATTGCTTTTCTGGTGCAATGTTTTCACCATAATACTCATTTAACTTTTCTCTTAAATCTCTTATTTTATATTTTGTTGTATCTATTATTATATCAGCTCTATCTTTAACTTCCCTTAGTCTTTTTCTTTCTTCATTTATTCCATTAATTACTCTTCCTTCATGTGCTAAAGGATGGCTTCTTCTTGCCTCTTTAAATCTTTTTACAAGTACCTCATCCGATGAATCTAAAAATAAAATTTCATATTTAAATTCATTGTGCTTTAAGAATAATAAAGATTCAAATAAGTCGTCAAAAAATACTCCGCCTCGTATATCTATAACTAAAGCTACCTTTTCAATTTTCCCATTATTACATGCTTCTGCAAATTTAGGTATCAATTTTGGTGGCAAATTATCTACACAAAAATAACCCATATCTTCTAACGTTCTAGTTGTTTCTGTTTTACCCGCTCCTGATAGCCCAGTAACTATTATAAACCTCATAATTATCCTCCTAGTCATTGCTTTAATTATAAATTTATTATAACATATTATTATTTTTCTATATTATCAGAATGTAAAAAAATCTCCTAAAGAATAAAAAAAAGCCTGAATTTACAGACTTTTTATTTATCTTCTCCAAGTATTCTAACTTCTGGGGTTAATTCTACTCCGAACTTACTTTTTACTTTCTTTTGGACATATTTTATTAAATCCAAAACATCTTTAGCGGTAGCATTATCTTTATTAATAATAAACCCAGAATGTTTCTCAGATACTGCTGCTCCACCGATTTGATATCCCTTTAACCCAGAATCCTCAATTAATTTTCCAGCAAAATATCCTTCTGGTCTTTTAAATGTGCTTCCTGCAGATGGATATTCTAAAGGTTGTTTTGATTCTCTCTTTTCTGTTAATTCTTTTATTCTACTTTCAATCTTTCCTTTATCTCCAGGAGTTAATTTAAAAGTAGCACTTATTACTATATATTTCTCATCTTTTATATTTGAAGTTCTATAACCTAATTTAATTTCGTCTCCACGTAAAACCTTATAGTTACCCTCTTTATCAATAACTTCTATTTCTTTTACTACATTTTTTATTTCACCATCATATGCTCCAGCATTCATAAAAACAGCACCACCTACTGATCCTGGAATGCCGCAGGCAAATTCAAAACCTGTTAATGAATTTTCCAAAGCAAATTCTGAAACATCCTTTAATAATACTCCTGCACCTGCTTTTATGCTGTCGCCATTAATCTCTAATTTGTTTAAAGCACATAATTTTATTACTATTCCCCTTATACCCCCATCTTTTACAAGAAGATTGGACCCATTTCCTATTACAATATATGGAATGTTATTTTCTCTACATATCCTAATAGTTTTAATTATTTGTTCACTTTTTGAGGGATTCAATAAAATATCTACCGGACCTCCGACTTTAAAATATATATGCTCTTTCATTAATGAATTTATCATTATTTCATCTTTTGAATATATATCTATAAATAAATCCTTATATTTTAAATATTGATTCATCTTAAACTCCCAACCTCACGTAATTAGTATTTAATATTTTTCATTTCATCTAAATAGTATAGTTTATATTTAGGTAATAAACAAGGATTATTACTATATTATATTTCCCAATTTTATTTTGTTACCATTTTAAAATAATTAAAAACACTTTCAGCGCTTTTCTTATCCATACCCTTTACAGCTCTTAATTCTTCAAGAGTTGCACTTTTTATATTTTCCAAGCCTCCGAAATGAGATAATAATAACATTCTTCTCTTTTGACCTATATTAGGTATATCATCTAATACAGAATGCAAAGTTCTTTTATCCCTTAAAACACGATGATATGTAATTGCAAATCTATGGACTTCATCTTGAATTCTTGTAATAAGCATCATTAAGTTGCTATTCCTACCTATCATTATTTCTTCATTATTAAATATTATTCCTCTTGTTTTATGTTTATCATCTTTTACAAGTCCACAAACAGGTATATCTATATTTAATTCTTCAAGGACCTGAAGTGCTATATTTATTTGCCCTTTACCACCATCCATCATAATTAAATCTGGGAATATATAAAATTTACCTTTTCCAACATCTAATTCACTATCTTGTAGTTTTTTTGTTTCTTCTAATCCTCTTTTAAAACGCCTTGTTAATATTTCTCTCATACTACTATAATCGTCTGCACCCTTAACAGTCTTTATTTTGAATTTCCTATAATCACTATTTTTTGCTTTTCCTTCTTCAAAAACTATCATGGTACCAACTGAATCTACTCCTTGAATATTAGATATATCATAAGCTTCTATTCTAAATGGAATATCGTCTAGATTAAGAGCTTCTCTAAGTTCCTCTAAAGACTTTTGATTTTCAGCTTTATCTTTAAGTATTTTAGTTTTAAACTGTTCTAATGTTAATTTTGCATTTTCACTTACCATATCTAACAATCTTAATTTTTCACCTTTTTGAGGAATTTTTATAAATACCTTTGAGTCTCTTTTTATTGATAAGAATTCTTCTAAAACATTTATATCTTCTACTTTAGGTACATAAATTGTTTTCCCAATTTTAGCAGTTCCACTGTAGAAATTAATTATGAATTGAGATAATACTATTTCATCACATTCATTTACTGCATTTTCAATTATAAAATGCTCCCTACCAGTAATTTTCCCATTCCTCATAAAGAATATTTGAACACAAGCATCTTTTTCATCTTTATATAAATTTATATAATCCTCATCGTTGTCAGTAACTTTAAAAATTTTCTGTTTTTCAGTTAAGCTTTCTATTGCTATAATTTTATCTCTTATACTTGCAGCCTTTTCAAAGTTTAATTTGCTAGACTCCTGCTCCATTTCCATTTTTAAATCCCCTAAGATTTTCTTATCTGTACCACTTAATATTTCAATAACCTCATTAATTATTCTTCCATATTCTAATTTGCTTACTAAACCACCACAAGGTGCATTGCACTTTTTAATATGATAGTTTAAACACGGCCTAGTAATTTCACCGCCTTCTTCAATTTTCCTTTTACATGTTCTTATTGGATATATTTTGTTTATTAAGTTAATAGTTTCATGTACTGCAGATACATTAGTATATGGTCCAAAATATTTATTTCCATCCTTAATAAAATTCCTTGTAACATATACTCTTGGAAAATCTTCTTTTGTAGTAATCTTTATAAAAGGATAAAATTTATCATCTTTTAAAGCAATATTATATTTTGGACTATATTTTTTTATTAAATTACATTCTAAAATTAATGCTTCCATCTCTGAATCTGTAACAATGTATTCAAATTCAGCAATATTTTTTACCATGGATTTTACTTTATCAGAGTGATTTTTAGAATTTTGAAAATACTGCCTTACTCTATTTTTAAGTATTTTTGCTTTACCAACATAAATTATTTCACCTAAATTATTTTTCATTAAATATACTCCAGGTTTATCAGGGAGTATTTTTAATTGATGTTCAAAATCAAAAATATTCCTTTCCTCCTTGTTCACTATATAATAAAGTTTTGTGTTCACTTAAAGCCTATAGCTAGAGAACACAAAACTTTTATAATTCAACTTTTTTTATTTACTTACAGCAGCTTTCATTATCTCAGCTGCAACTGGTGCTGCTGCTTTTGCACCAAAACCACCGTTTTCCACTATTACTGCTACTGCCACAACCGGATTATCTGCTGGGGCAAATCCAATAAACCATGAATGTGGTGTTGCTTCATTACCATTTTCATCTAAATGGTCAGCTGTTCCTGTTTTTCCTGCTGCATCTAAGCCATTAAAAAAATACATACTACTACTGCTACTAACTAGATTCTTCATAAAATCTTTTATTGTTAATGCATCTGTAGAATTTAAAACCGTCTTATATTTTTCTGGCTCTATATTTTTAACTATATTCCCATTCATATCAATAACTTGATTTACCAATCTTGGCTTCATCATTACACCATCATTAGCAATTGTTGATGCAACTAATGCCATTTGCATAGGAGTTGCAACAATACTACTTTGCCCTATACCTGATTGTGCAATCATTCCCTCTTCATAGCTTTCTAACTTTGGAAATTGACTTTGAGATATTGTAAATCCATCAGAAGGTATTGTCTTATTAAATCCAAAATCTTCAGCTGTTGATTTTAGTTTGTCATTACCAAGTTCCCCTGCCAAAGTACCAAATACAACATTACTTGATACAGCAAAGGCAGTTTTTAAATTTAAAGATCCATAAGCTGCTCCGCCAGCATTAGATAATGAATATGAACTATTAAATACTAATTTTCCATTATCAGTAAAAGTTCTATTTAAAACTCCTGGCATATTTTCAAGTGCACTTGCAGTAGTAATTGTTTTAAATGTAGAACCTGGAGGATATTTTCCTGATATTGCCCTATTTAATAACGAATTATTTTTATCATTTCCAGAGTTTGCTGCTGCCATAACAGAATCAAGATCATTTGCGTTAAAAGTAGGTTTTGAAACCATTGCTAAAACTTCTCCTGTCTTTGGGTTCAATGCAACTGCTGCTCCCTTCCTCTGTCCAAGTGCATTATAAGCAGCTTGTTGAACATTTTTGTTTAAAGTAGTTTTTATGCCATTTCCTATCTTTTCTTCTTCTTCTCCTCTTGATAAAAATCCTTGTTTTAATTTATCAAAATCTAAATCATTTAAAAAGCTTCTTATGTTAGTTCCCACACTACTATAAGTTGATAATTCTGTATCATAACTTTCTTCAAGACCTGTTAATCCATATTTGTTACTTATATATCCAAGAGCATGGCAATATAAATCCCCATCTACATAGCTTCTTGATTGAGTTAAAACAGTTTCCCTTTTACTTTGTGTAAGAACATTTCCATCTCTATCATAAATAGGCCCTCTTAATATTTCATTTCTTTTAGCCCATAATCTCCTGTTTCCCTGGTCTGCAGCTATATCTGGAGCTTTAAATGTTTGAAAATATGCTATATACGAAATAAGGGCTACAAACAAAAACAAAAAGATTATCATTACTTTCTTTACACTATTTTTAAAATCTTCCATCTTCCACTAACCCTCCTCAGATATTTTCTGCAATATACCAAGTGCAAAAAAAGTACTTAATATAGAACTACCACCTGCGCTTACAAAAGGCAAAGTAATCCCAGTTAAAGGAATTATAGAAAATATTCCTCCTATAATAACTAAAGCCTGACAAGCAATCATTGAACTTAATCCTACAGCAACAATTTGTGAAAATTTATTATCAGTTATAAACGCTACTCTAACTCCCCTATAAAATAATAAGAAAAATAATATAAGTACACCTATACCAAATACCATTCCAAATTCTTCACATATAGCTGCAAAAATATAATCAGTAGATGCAAAAGGTACAAAACTTGGATAACCTTGCCCTAGTCCAGTTCCAAGCATTCCTCCTGATGAAATTGAATATAACCCTTCTACAATTTGAAATCCATCTCCTGATGGATCTTGCCAAGGATTCATCCATATTGACACTCTTTGCCTAACATGACCAAATAGCTTATATGCAACACTGGCTCCTATAGAAAATAACCCAATACAGGTAAATACATATTTTTTCTTTGATGTTGACACATATAAGACTGATAAAGATACTCCAAAGAAGATCAAAGCTGATCCTAAATCCCTTTGAAGAACTAAACAACCTATAGATGCCATTACCACAAATGCAGGAATTATTAATTCTTTTATATGTGCAATTCCTTTTTTTGTATTATCAAAATTCATTAATGCCGCACCTAAATATAAAACAAGTGTAATTTTACCGAATTCTGATGGTTGGAAACCAATTATGTCTCCAATGAAAACCCAGTTTTTAGAACCATTTATTTCAGTTCCAAAAATAAGTGCCAAGGGCATGAAAAATGCTGTAAACCCTAAATATATATATTTAAACTTACTTAATACCCTCATTTCTGGCAAAAGGACTACAATTAAAATATATATTATTACACCTAAAATAAACCATACAACTTGTTTAATAGCTGTAGATGGTTCTAGTCTATAAATCATTGCAATACCAATAATTGATAATATACTTGCAAATATAAGCAGAAATTTATCTCCATCAGGATAAAACCTTCTAATAACAAAATGAGAATATCCTATAACTAAACAAAGCACCACGCCCATAATTAATGCTCTTTTATCAACTGGATTCCCTATTATAGCTAAATTTCCGAAAAGTGCTATACATAATACATAAGTAATTATTAATAACTTCTTTTCATCTTTTCGCATTTTCACTTAATCACCCCAGCATTCTTTTTAACCTAATACTTTAAATATAGTAGTGCCTATTTTAATTTCATCTTGACCAAATAATTTTACTCTTCCTTTTATTCTTTTCCCATTAACGTATGTTCCATTTGTACTATTTAAATCTTCAATAAACAATAAATTATTTTTTATTACCAATTTAGCATGATTACCAGAAACATGTTGATCTATTAATGATATAGAATTATCTTCTTTTCTTCCAATTGTAATGTCTGTTCTAATAGGTATAACCGTTCCTTTTTTTATACCTGAATTTGGTGCTATGTCTATTATTTCGATACCATGACTTTTCTTTCTTTCTGGTGGTCTTCTTCTTCCTCCACCTTTTACATCCTTGTACATTATTTTTAATGCATAGTATATTATGAAATATAAAATTATTATAAAAATAACGCCAAATACAATTGCGGTTAATTTTGTAAAATTCATCTTTTCACCTCAAAACATTTTCCTATATAGAAGATTATACAACAAATTCATAGTAAAATCCTAAATTATTATTAAAGAAATCTTACAATAGCTTTTTTAAATATTTAGCAGTATATGATTTCTTGTTCTTTACAATTTCTTCTGGTGTGCCTGTTACTAGAATTGTTCCACCTTTTTCTCCACCTTCAGGACCTAAATCTATAATATAGTCTGCACATTTAATAATATCTAAATTATGTTCAATTACTAATACACTGTTCCCTGCATCTACAAGTCTTTGTAAAATATCAATTAATCTACTTACATCATCAATATGTAACCCAGTTGTAGGCTCATCTAAGATATATAGGGTTTTTCCTGTACTTCTTTTAGATAATTCATATGCAAGCTTTATTCTTTGTGCTTCTCCTCCAGAAAGTTGTGTTGATGGTTGCCCTAACCTAATGTACCCTAATCCCACATCAAATAATGTTTGTAACTTATTTTTTATTCTAGGTAAATTTTCAAAAAATCCTAACGCCTCTTCTACAGTCATATTTAAAATATCATCTATATTTTTTCCCTTGTATTTTACTTCAAGAGTTTCTCTATTGTATCTTTTGCCTTTACATACTTCACAAGGTACATACACATCAGATAAAAACTGCATTTCTATTTTTAATATTCCATCTCCAGAACAAGCTTCACATCTTCCTCCCTTAACATTAAATGAAAATCTGCCTTGCTTATATCCTCTCATTTTTGCTTCTGGTGTTGATGCAAAAAGTTCCCTTATTATGTCAAATGTGCCTGTATAAGTTGCCGGATTAGATCTTGGTGTTCTACCTATAGGACTTTGATCTATGTCTATTATTTTATCAATATTCTCATAACCTAATATTTCTTTATATCTACCTACTGGATTCTTACTTTTATTTATTATTTTATTAAGTCCTTTATATATTATTTCATTTACTAAAGTACTTTTCCCTGATCCAGAAACACCAGTTACTATTGTTAACATTCCTAAAGGAATATCTACATTAATATTTTTTAAGTTATTCTCATTAGCACCTTTTACACTGATAAACTTTCCATTTCCTTTTCGTCTTTCCTTAGGAACATATATTTTTTTTGTTCCATTTAAATATTGACCAGTTATTGATTCTTTACATTGCATTATTTCATTTACAGTACCTGCCGCAATAACTTTACCACCATGTTCACCTGCACCCGGTCCAATATCAACAATATAATCTGCTTCCTTCATAGTATCTTCGTCATGTTCAACTACAATTACTGTGTTGCCAACATCTCTTAATTTCTTTAGTGTACTAATTAATTTATCATTATCTCTTTGATGTAAACCAATGCTAGGCTCATCTAAAATATAAAGTACTCCCATAAGAGATGAACCTATTTGAGTGGCAAGTCTTATTCTTTGTGCTTCGCCTCCAGATAAAGTTCCTGATTTTCTAGATAATGATAGATAATCCAATCCAACATCAATTAGAAATTGCAATCTTGCTTTTATTTCTCTTATAATTTGTTCACTAATTATTTTATTCTTTTCTGAGAATTCTATTCCTTCAATATAGGATAATTCATCTCTAATAGACATTTCTGTAAATTCATATATATTTTTATCTCCTACTTTAACTGCTAATGCCTCACTTTTTAACCTGCCACCTTTACATTTTGGACAATGATTATCATTCATGTACTGTTCAATTTCACTTTTAATCATATCTGAATTTGTTTCATTATATCTTCTTTTTAGTGAATTAATTTCTCCATCATAACTATAAGAATAATTTGCCTTTACACCATCTTTAACATATTCAATATCTAATTTCTTTCCTTTTGTTCCGTATAACAATATGTCAATTATTTTATCAGGCAAATCTTTTATAGGTGTTTCCAGAGAAAAATCATATTCTTTGCTTAATGCTACTAATATTGCATATGTCCATGAATCTGATTTTAATCTTCCATTTCCCCATGTTGCTATTGCCCCATCCATTATACTTAGCTCCTTATTTGGAATAATTAAATCAGGATCTATTTCATATAAACTACCAAGTCCATCACAATAATCACATTTTCCAAAAGGTGAATTAAATGAAAATATTCTTGGTTCTAATTCATCCACACTAATACCACAATCTGGGCAGGCAAATTTTTCACTATATAATTTATCGTCTCCACCTATCTCATTAACCATAACAAGTCCATCAGCAATTTTTAATGCAGCTTCAATTGACTCCGCTATTCTTCCTTCTATTCCTTCTTTTATAATAATTCTATCTATAACCGCTTCAATAGTATGCTTTTTATTTTTTTCTAACTTTACTTCTTCTTCTGCTAAATCATAGATTTCTCCATCTATTCTTGCACGTATAAAACCATTTTTCTTAATACTTTCAAGAATCTTTTCATGAGTCCCTTTTTTTCCTCTAACAATAGGAGCTAAAATAATAATTTTCTTTTTATCCCCAGTGCTAATTACATTATCAACTATTTGATCTACAGATTGCTTATCTATTCTTTTACCACACTTAGGACAATAAGGTATTCCTACTCTAGCATATAAAAGCCTTAAATAATCATAAATTTCTGTTATAGTTCCAACAGTAGATCTTGGATTTTTACTTGTTGTTTTTTGATCTATAGAAATAGCTGGTGATAACCCTTCTACACTTTCCACATCTGGCTTATTCATTTGTCCTAAAAATTGTCTAGCATATGATGACAAGGATTCTACATATCTTCTTTGTCCTTCTGCATATAAAGTATCAAAGGCTAGCGAGGATTTACCTGATCCTGAAAGCCCAGTAAAAACAATTAATTTATCTCTAGGAATTTCTAAACTAACATTTTTTAAATTATTTACTTTTGCACCTTTTATTTTTATTTTATCATTCATATTTCCCACTCCTGTCGAACGCTTGTTCTATTTAATTTTAAATATGTCTCCTTCTATTGTCAATAATTAATTAATCCTATTTTTAACAAAGAGCCCCTAAACTATTTATAATCTAGAAGCTCTACTCATTATATTAATTTTTTAAATTTTCAATTATATCTCTTAATTCCGCTGCTCTTTCAAATTGAAGATTTTTTGCCGCCTCCATCATTTCAGAAGTATAAGCTTTAATTAATTTTTCTTTTTCTTTCTTACTTAATTTAGAATCTACATTTTTTGCTTTATATTCTTCTACCTCTTCAGATGCCTTTGTTGCCTCTATAACACTCCTAATATCTTTCTTTATACTAACTGGTGTTATATTGTGTTCTCTATTATAATCTGATTGAATTTTTCTTCTTCTTTCAGTTTCCTTAATTGCCCTATCCATAGATTTTGTAATTACATCAGCATACATAATTACTTTACTTTCTGAATTTCTTGCCGCTCTTCCTATAGTTTGAACTAAAGAAGTTTCAGATCTTAAAAACCCTTCTTTATCTGCATCTAAAATAGCAACTAATGCTACCTCCGGTATATCTAATCCTTCTCTTAATAGATTTATTCCTACTAATACATCATACTCCCCTAAACGAAGCTCTCTAATTATTTTCATTCTTTCTATAGTGTCAATATCTGAATGCATATAAGTTGTTTTTACACCTAATTCTGACAAATATTTTGTTAAATCTTCAGCCATTCTTTTAGTTAATGTAGTAACTAAAGTTCTGAAACCTTTCTTTGCTGTTTTCTTTATTTCTTCATATAAATCATCAATTTGACCAGTTACAGGCCTTATTTCTATTTTAGGATCTAATAATCCTGTAGGTCTTATTATTTGTTCAGCTACAACTTTAGAATTCTTAATTTCATATTCTGCTGGAGTTGCACTAACAAAAACAACTTGATTTATTTTGTTCTCAAATTCATTAAATTTTAATGGTCTATTATCATATGCACATGGCAATCTAAATCCAAATTCCACCAAGGATGTTTTTCTAGATCTATCCCCTGCGTACATTGCTTTTACTTGAGGTAATGTAACATGACTTTCATCTATAAACATTAAAAAATCATCATCAAAATAATCTAATAAAGTTTTAGGTGGTGTTCCTGGTGCTCTATTATCAAATATTCTTGAGTAATTTTCTATTCCCGTACAATATCCCATTTCTCTTATCATTTCAATATCATAATTAGTTCTTTGTCTTAATCTCTGAGCCTCTAATAGCTTATCTTCTGCATTAAGCTGCTTTAATCTATCTTCAAGCTCTTCCTCTATTCTATTTAAAGATTTTTCTAATACTTCTGGTGAGGTCGCAAAATGAGATGCTGGAAATATAGCAACATGCTCACGTTCCCCAATAATATTTCCTGTTAATACATCAAATTCTCTTATTCTTTCAATTTCATCCCCAAAGAATTCTATTCTTATTCCTTTATCAGAAGATGATGCAGGAATAATATCTAAGTAGTCACCTCTTACTCTAAAAGTTCCTCTTGAAAAATCTATATCATTTCTCTCATACTGTATCTCTATTAACTTTCTAATTATTTCGTCTCTTTGCTTATCCATGCCTTTTCTTAAACTTATAGTAAGTTTTTTATATTCATCTGGATTTCCAAGACCGTAAATACAAGAAACTGATGCAACTATAATAACATCTCTTCTTTCAAATAATGCTGAAGTTGCTGAGTGTCTTAATTTATCAATTTCATCATTAATTGATGCATCCTTTTCTATAAAGGTATCTGTATGTGCTATATATGCTTCTGGTTGATAGTAATCATAGTATGACACAAAATACTCAACAATATTTTCTGGGAAAAATTCTTTAAATTCAGAACATAACTGTGCAGCAAGGGTTTTATTATGTGCTAGAACTAAAGTTGGTTTTTGAGTTCTTTCTATAATATTGGCCATAGTAAAAGTTTTCCCTGACCCTGTTACTCCTAATAATGTCTGAAATTTATTATTATCTTCTATAGATTGAACCAATTCATCAATTGCCACTGGTTGATCTCCAGTAGGTTTAAATTTTGACATAATTTTAAACTTTCCCATTATACTCCTCCACCAATACGAACTTATATTCGTATCTATTTTACATTTTTTTCTTTAATAAGTCAAATTAATAAAATTTCCTAAAGAATAAAATAGAGAACACAATCTGTGTTCCCATTAATTAATTTTTATTCATTTTATGTAATACTTCTGAAAAGCTTTCTTCCTTAAATGGAACTGCTTTATTTGTATTTACTGATCTTGGTACTAACAAAGCCCTTAACCCATTTTTCTTTGTATCCTTAAGTATTATTTCTTTTATTTCACCATCAATAGTTAGTATTTGCAATTTTATCCCATTTAAGCTTTTTTTCACTAGTTCATAAATCTCTTTTTCACTATTAACAATTCCATCATTTACTTTTACGATTTTATCACCTGATTTAACTCCAAAGCTTTCAATTTCAGAATATGGTACAACATCTAATATAGCTATTCCATTTTCATCACTTACATATATAGCTTCACTTTTTTCTTCTTTTTTTCTTTGAATATATAACATAAATTCATGAGCAACTGGCGCAAATATTAATACAACTATTTCCCCTATTGTACCAAAGTTGGCTAATTGGGCTATTACCCCTAAAATTATTCCAAATGTTATAATATAAAGTCCTGAAGAAACTGCCTTTTCCTTCTTTCTTTTAGTAAATGTTACTGAAGAATACCCTAATACTCCAAAAAAAGGAGTTGCAGATAAAAGAAATCCATTTATTATATTCATAATATAGTTTGATTTTAATAAAGGCCACCATGTTGGCGTCAATATTGATTCTGTACCAAAAGAATCCCCACTTTGTAAGCTATAGGCAATAAATATAGCTATAGGTAAAACCCAATATCTACTTAATGCAAAGCCACCAATTATTTTATTTTTTCTAGAAGAGAAAATAGGTATAGCTCCTTTATCTCCATCTATCATTACTAATATACCTTCTAAAATATGCATTACTGATACAAATGTCATTAAACACATAATATTAATATTTAAATATATATTTTCTTTGCCAAGATAACCCATTACAAATGTAATAATTAAACTTATTGCACCCAAAATAGCAGCTGAATAAGAAAAACAAACAAATCTAGGTTTAATGAACATTAAAAATATAGAAAGTAATAATAAATATATTATTCCAGAATCTTCTTCAAAAACTATCCCTAAAGTACTTAAAATAACACTTCCAATTATGCCTAGTAGTATACCTAATACAATTTGCGATAAAGTTAATTCTAGTGGTGAATTTATCTTTTCTCCAATAGTTACCTTCTGTAAAATGGCTATTTTTCTATTTTTAAAGTAAAAAAACACTCCCACTAAAATTAACATTAAAATTAATGAAGGCTCAACTATAACATATGATAATGATCTTAAAACATATAGTAATAAATCCATAATCCAAGCCTCCTACTTAATTTTGTCCTCCATAACTTGTAATGCTTTTTGTAACTGAACATCTTTTTCTTTTGAATATTCTTCATTTAGTATTTCCTTTGGCAATTCTACTTCATAATCAGGAGTAATTCCTGTTTTATTTATATTTTCTCCATTTGGAGTATAATATTTTGAAGTTGTTATTTTAAGTCCACCTATGCCATCTTCTAACTTAAATATACTTTGAACAACACCTTTCCCATAACTTGTTGTTCCTACTGTTTCTGCAAGACCATAATCTCTTAATGCCCCTGTTAATACCTCTGAAGCACTTGCAGAATATCCATCAATTAACACCACTAATGGTATATCTATTGAATTCTTACCGCTAGAAGAATATACCTCTTTTTTATTATTCTTGTCTAAAGTATATGTTATGGTTTCTCCTTTTGGAATAAACATTGATCCTATATTTATTGCTTGATTCAAATACCCTCCGCCATTTTCTCTAAGATCTATTATTAATCCTTTCATTCCTTCACTTTGAAGTTTTTTCACATTATCAATAAATTGCTCTGAACTCTTCATATCAAAATTTTTAAGAATTATATATCCTATGTCATCATTAATCATTTCACCTTTAGCTGCTACTGTTTCAACCTTACCTCTATCAACACTAATATTGATATTTTCTCCATTCCTTACAATATCTATGCTTAATGTTTTTATTTCTTTACCTGTTATTAATGAAACTGCCTTATCTAAATCACCATTAATTTCTTCATTGTCTACAGAAGATATAATATCCCCTGTTTGTATTCCAGCCTTTTCGGCATTGCCGCCTTCAATTAATCCACTAACTACAACATTATTATCTTTTGATGTAACATAAACACCTATTCCAATAAATTCTCCTGAATTGTCTTCAATATACTTTTCATACTCTTCAGTAGTCATAAAAACTGTATATGGATCATTAAGGGCGTTAGTCATTCCTTTTGCTGCTCCATTTACTAAGTCTTCTTCATTAATTTCTCCTACATATAATTTACCTATTTGCCTTCTTACTTCTAGCAATTTCCCATATTCAGGATATTCATCTGCAGCTATCATAAATTCTTTATATTTTTGACTATCTTTTCCTAATATAAAACCATGTTGCATAGCTATATTTCCCAAAGTAAAAGAAATAAGGATAATCAAAATTAATCCAAATCCCTTTAGTATTATTTTCTTGTATGACTTTTTCTTTTTTGGGCCTTCTTCAATATTATCCATTTATTATTCTCCTTATTATACCTTTAAGAATTTTCTTAATGCCAAATAACTTGCTATTCCTCCAACTACTATTCCTCCTAATGCAAACTCTAACAATAAAGTAGTTATAATGTAAGTTGGCGAAAGCATTGACACCATCATAAATGATAATGAAGATGCTAATAATTCACATACATACCTATATCCAAAATAAAGTGGAATTATTGATAAAAGTGTTCCTACAAATCCAATAACCATTCCTTCAATAATAAACGGCCATCTTATAAACCAATCTGTTGCACCAACAAATTTCATAATTCCTACTTCTCTTCTTCTTGCATAAACTGTTAGTTTTGTTGTATTCATAATTAAAAATACAGAAACTCCAATTAAAATAATAAACAATCCTGTTCCAATCCATTTAACACCTTTAACAACATTTTGCATTGTTTCAATCATTTCTTGTTGATTTCCTATACTTTCAACACCTGGCAGATTTTCTAAATCTGACACAATATCATCAATCCTACTTGCATCATCTAATTTAACAATATATGAAGCTGGAAACGGATTTTTTTCTAATGTATAACCTTTAAGAAAGTTAGGGTTGTTTTCTTCAACATTTTTATATGCTTGCTCTGCAGATTCATATTGAATATCAGATACCCCTTCTTCTTCCCTAATTTTAATTTGTATTTCTCTTTCATCTATTAATTTAATATCTTTATCTAGATATACTTTTATTTCAATTTTATCTTGTACACCAGCTATCATTAAAGATGCATTTTGTGCTATAAGTGAAAATACTCCTAAAACAATAAATGTAATAAAAACTGTAATTACTGATGCCAAACTAATAGTTTTATTTCTTCTCAAACTTTTAAATGCATCTGATACTAAGTAATTTACTGTATTAATCTTCATATTCGTACATACCTCTCTTTTCGTCTCTAGCTATTTTCCCACCTTCTAATGCTATAACTCTTTTTTTCATGCTATCAACTATCTCCTTAGCATGTGTAGCCATTAATATAGTAGTTCCAGCTTTGTTAACATCATTTAATAATGCCATTATTTCCTTTGCTGTTTCAGGATCTAAGTTACCTGTTGGTTCATCAGCAATTAGCACTGTTGGATTGTTAACAATTGCTCTAGCAAGGGAAACCCTTTGTTGTTCTCCACCTGACAATTCATTAGGAAACATCTTATATTTATGTGATAACCCTACTAATGATAATACTATTGGTACCCTCTTTCTTATTTCACGAGGTGTTGCTTCAACAACTTTCATGGCAAAAGCCACATTCTCATAAACATTTAGATTTTGTATTAACCTAAAGTCTTGGAAAACCATACCTATTTTCCTTCTGAAATATGGAATCTGTTTCCTTGAAAGCTTAGATAAATCAGTATTGCCCACTGTTATATTTCCCGTAGTAGGTTCTACTTCTTTCAATAACATCTTTATAATTGTTGATTTTCCTGCACCAGACGGTCCAACTAAAAACACAAAATCTCCTGCTTCTATTTCCATATTAATATTTGATAATGCTTTTACATTATTATCATATAACTTTGATATATTATTAAATTTTATCATTTTAACACTCCTTAGAATTCTCATATTTCAATACAAAATTCATACTAATATATTTTATATTATAACATATCCTATAAATGGACAACATATTTGTTTAGTATCATTAATCCAAAAGATTTCTAAAACCTTTCCCTAATACTTCTGTTGCTTCATTTACAGTAATAAACGCCTCAGGATTATATTGTTTCATGAATTTCTTTAATTTTATAAATTGCCGTCTGTCTAATACAGTAAAGATAACTATGTTTTCTTCTCTAGTAAAACCACCTTTTCCTTTAAATACAGTACATCCTCTATCCACATCTTTCATAATATAGTTTACTACTAGTTCTTCCCTATCCGTAAATATCATAACTTGTTTACACGAGTTAAAACCATCTATAAATTTATCAATAATTATGCTTGTAAGATAAACACTTAATAATCCAAACATTCCAAGTTCAGCACCAAAAGTATATAATGCTAATATAATCACAAGAGAATCAGATATTAATATTCCTTTTCCTATGTCCATATTCCCATACTTAGAAAGCATAGCAGCTATAATATTTGTGCCTCCTGTAGATGCCCCTTGTGAAAAAACTATTGCTACCCCCATGCCTAGAATAACACTTCCAAATATAGTTGCTAATATCAAATTATTCGTAATTCCTACCGGATTAAACAATTTTTCTATTATAGACATTATAAAAGATAGTCCAAAACTCGCATATATACTTTTTACTCCAAAACTTCCACCTAAAAAAATAAACGCAATAATAAATAGTATTATATTACTGATTATCATTACAATCCCCGGCTTCACTCCAATTAAATCATATAAAATCAATGCTAAACCTGATACTCCACCTGATGCAATTTCATTAGGGAAAAAGAAATATTCAAGCCCTATTGCTACCAGTATTATCCCAATTGTAATTAATAAGTAATCCTTAACGATTTTCATTTATATCTCCTTTTAATCATTCATTTTTTTAAAACCTTCTCCAAATATCTCATATGACTCTCTTACACTAATAAATGCTTTATTATCATGTTGCAAAATAAATTTTTTTAACTTTATGTATTCATTTCTACCCATTACAGAATATATAGCTTTAAAATCCTTTTTCGAATATGCTCCTTCGCATTTTAGATATGTACAGCCTCGTTCTAAATTATTTAAAATATATTCACTAATTTTCTCAATTTCTGTGCTCATAATAATAACTTCTTTACTTGTATTAAGCCCATCAATAAATCTATCTACAGAAATCCCTAATATTATAACACTTAAAAAAGAATATAATCCTTCATCTACTCCTAAAATAAACACTGCTATTAATGTTATTACACAATCTACAATGAGCAATCCTTTTCCAAGATCTAATTCAAAATATTTATTTAATATTTTAGCTATTATATCTGTACCACCTGTTGAAGAATTATTGTTAAACACAATAGCAGTCCCAATGGCTGAAATAATAGAGCCAAATATTGTTGCAAGCATTATATCATCAGTAATTGCATACGGTCCTAAATATTCCTCAATTATCCACATAACAAATGATAACCCTATACTAGTGTAAATCGTATTTTTCCCAAAGCCACCTCCTATTAATACAAATGAAATTATAAATAATATTACATTGAATATCAATGTAATAATACTTACATTCATATTAGGGAAAACATAATTTACTATTATTGCAAGTCCAGATATTCCCCCAGAAGCAATATTGTTCGGTATAAAAAAATATTCTAATGAAATAGCAACCATAATTATTCCAATAATTATCTTTAAATTTTGTTTTATCATTGACATTACCTCCAGACATAAACATATACATATACTTATGTTTCCACCGATATATTAGTTTATGTATTCTTTACCTTAGTGCCAAAAATAAAAATTTTCAATACTGGAGATAAAAAAAATAAGAAGTAATACTTAATAATTAAGAGTTACTTTAATTCCTATCCATAACTCTTAATTTTCAGTTCTTACTTCTTAATTTAACTTAATAGATAACTTATTTTTTTAATGATACTGCTTTCTTTACCATTTTCTTTATGTCATCAGATGTTAATCCGTATTTTACTAATAATTCATTTGGCTTTCCACTTTCACCAAATGTATCCTTAACACCAACTCTTAAGACTGGTACCGGATAATTTTCTGAAACAACTTCTGCTACTGCTGATCCAAGACCACCAATAATGTTATGCTCCTCAGCTGTAACTATTGCTCCTGTATTTTTAGCGCTTTCAATAATTAATTCACTATCTATTGGCTTAATAGTATGTATATTAATTACTGTAGCTTCAATTCCTTCAGATTTTAATTCATTTTTTGCTTTTAATGCTGCTTCAACCATAATTCCTGTTGCTATAATTGTTACATCTTTACCCTCTGCTAATTTTACACCTTTTCCAATTTCAAATTTATAATTTTCAATATCATTTACTCTATCTACAGCCATTCTTCCAAGTCTTACATAACAAGGTCCATTATATTCCGAAATAGCCTTTATTGCTGCTTCAGTTTCAATGTCATCTGCAGGATTAATAACTGTCATATTAGGAACACTTCTCATTAATGATATATCTTCTATTGCTTGGTGAGATGCTCCATCTTCACCAACAGTTAATCCAGCATGTGTAGCACATATTTTTACATTTAAATTAGGATAACAAATTGAATTTCTAATTTGCTCAAAAGCTCTTCCTGCAGCAAACATAGCAAAAGTACTTACATATGGTATTTTACCACATGTTGACATTCCCGCTGCAACTCCCATCATATTTCCTTCAGCTATTCCCATATTAAAAAATCTTTCTGGTGCAACAGCTTTAAAATCTGCTGTTTTAGTAGATTTGGATAAATCAGCATCTAATACCACAACTTTTTTATTAATAGCTGCTAACTCTTTTAATGCCTTACCATAGGCTTCTCTTGTTGCAATCTTATTACTCATTATAGATTTCCTCCTATTTCTGAAAGTGCCTTGTCACATTGTTCTTTGGTTGGTGCTGTTCCATGCCAAGAAGCTTCATTTTCCATAAATGATACACCTTTACCTTTTATAGTTTTACAAACTATTGCAGTTGGTTGTCCTTTATGATTTTTAGCCTTTTCTATTGCATCTATTATTTCATCATAATTATGACCATCTATAATTAATACATTCCATCCAAAGGCTTGGAATTTTTTATCTATTGGTGATGGATTCATTACCTTTGTAACTTCTCCATCAATTTGAAGTCCATTTGAATCTATAAATATTGTCATATTATCTAGTTTGTAATGTGCAGCTGCCATTGATGCTTCCCATACTTGACCTTCTTCTAATTCACCATCTCCTAATAAAGCATAAACTCTATATGATTTATTATCAGTCTTTCCTGCTAAAGCCATTCCTACTGCTGCTGAAATACCTTGTCCTAACGAACCTGTTGACATATCAATTCCTGGTACGTCATTCATATTAGGATGTCCTTGTAACCTAGAACCAATTTTTCTCAATGTTTTTAATTCCTTAGGATCAAAAAAGCCTCTTCTTGCTAATGCACTATATAAAACTGGTGCTGCATGTCCTTTTGATAACACAAATCTATCTCTATTTTCAGCTTTTGGATTTTTAGGATCTATATTAAGTTCCTTGAAATATAATGTAGTTATTATATCTGCTGCAGATAATGATCCTCCTGGATGCCCTGATGCTGATTCAGTTAACATTTCAACAATATCTTTTCTAATTTGCTTAGAAATCTCCACTAATTCTTGTTTACTTTTCATTGTATTTCCTCCTAGATAAATAATCCTTCCTTTTTACATTCCCATAATAACATATTTTTCAATCTTTGTATATACTATTTATATATTTGATATACTTTTTTCTTCTAAACAATTAAATAGTATATACTATTTAATTGTTTTTAAAGCAACTCTCCTTATTATTAGATTAACCTGAAGTATAAACAATTATAGTTTCTGTAGAATCAAAAAAATAAAACGTCATTTTGAAATTTTTTTTACAAATTGACGTTCTATTTATTTTGATTTTTATATTAAGCTTAAACTAATCAGTAAAGCTTTATTTACTTTTTGCATATCAGAATCTGTCATATGACCAATTTTTTCTTTTAATCTCTTTTTATCTAATGTTCTAATTTGTTCAAGTAAAACAACAGAATCTCTATTTAATCCATATTCAATTGAAGAAATTTCAACATGTGTTGGTAATTTCGCCTTATTTATTTGAGAGGTTATTGCTGCCACAATAACTGTTGGACTATATCTATTCCCTATATCATTTTGCATTATAATTACAGGTCTTATTCCACCTTGCTCTGATCCAATAACAGGGCTTAAATCTGCATAAAATATATCTCCTCTTTTTACTACCATAGTCGTCATTTGAAAAATCACTCTCCGCTAAGCCATGTTTCATATTCTTTCATTTCAATAAGTTCATTTATGCCATTATTTGCATCTTGCAAATTAATACTTCCCATCGCTATATATCCATTTTTTATATTATTAAATAATTCTTCTTCATTATTATATTGTATTGTTTCATTACTAAATAATTTACTACTTTTATCGTCTTCCATTATTTTTTTTAAAAAATTACGGTACTCCTCATAAATTAACATATCCAATCCTCCTGATAGTAAAGAGTAATATATATAAATTATATTGCAAATTATGTCATTATGTCAAAGATAACCGTATTAATTTACAAATTATTCTTTATTATCAGTTATTTTACATTGTTAATTTCTATGTAGCCTTTAATTTTTTCATTTAAACACAATTAAAAATTAAAGTCTTTAAATTTTATAGTTACTTTCTCACAATTGTCTTTATCAAAAACTTTTATAAGTATTGGAGTCTTGTCCCCTTTGTTGATATATACCTTTATTTTCTTCATATGATTATTTTTACTGTCCAATTCAATATCTATATCTAAATATTTAATATCCCCCCATTCTTCTGTCTTTTCATCTATATTACTTATATTTCCCTCCAATATTTTATTAATAAATCCTAAAGGAAATAATAAATCCGAATCAGAGTTTAAATCATATTCAAGATTTTTTTCATTAATACTTATAAATTCATCTTTATATATCTTAATCTTATTATCCGGAAAAATAACAGTCATTCCATTTCCCTTATTATATTTTGCTTCAACTTCTTCTACATAATACCCTTTAGAATTTCTAATTGTGTATTCTATTTTTGTTGAATATGAATTTACATTCTTAATATATT
>JAAYPK010000033.1 GCA_012519845.1 Clostridiales bacterium | reverse complement strand
CTTATATTGTGCTTGTAAATCTATCAAAGGTATATTCATTTTTATAATCTCCTTTTGTTTTAATTTCATAAAAAATCAATATTAATATTTTACCACATTTAACTTTTTATATAAACTTTTTTAATTAATTTATTTCATTATAATGTACTAAGATGATAAAATAAATAGAGTATTCTTTAATATATTCTATCCATAATTATAGCTTTATTAGAAAGGAATTACATATGAATAATAAAAGTCGTTTAATTTATCCTGAATTTTTAAGAATTTATTCCACATTCCTAGTTATACTTTTGCACATATCCGGGAATATGTGGGTTAGACTAGATATTACTTCCTTAAATTGGAGAGTAATAAATATTTATAATACTTTCCCTAGATCTGCAGTACCAATATTTATTATGATAAGTGGAATATTCTTATTAAGTCCTAAAAAAGAAATATCAATTTATAAGTTATATAAAAAATATATTTTACGAATATTTATTACACTGGCATTTTGGAGTGTATTTTATATTTTTCTTAATTATTTTGATGCTTATGATTTTAAAACCATTATTAAATTTCTTTTAGAAGGAAAAACAAATTATCATTTATGGTATCTTTATATGCTAATTGGGTTATATATTCTTACTCCTCCAATTAGGATTTTTATTAAAAATTCTAATAGAAAAGATATAGAGTATCTATTAGGTATTTTACTTATTTTCTCTTTTATTATTAAATTTCTACCAGATATATCTGTTTTTTCTTATTTAAAAGTATTTACATCAAAAATGCGTGTTTTTAATTTAACTCCATATATCTTTTATTACATATTAGGGTATTATTTAGCAAATTATGACTTCCCTAAAATTATAAATAAACTAATTTATATTTTAGGATTAATAGCCTTAGTGTTTAGCATTTACCAAACAAGAGTATTAACATTAAACAGTTTAAAACCAATGGATTATTGGCAAATGCCTGATAATTTTAATATTGCTTTATATACAGGAGCAGTCTTTATTTTTACGAAGAATGTATTTAATACTATTAAATTAACCAACTTCAGCAAAAAAGTTATTCATTTATTGGCATCCTACTCTTTCGGAATATTTTTAACTCATGATATTTTTATTAAGATTTGTAATAGGTTAAATCTTTTTGACAACTTAGCTAATCCAATATTATTGGTACCTATATTAACTTTATTGGATTTCATATTATGTTTTATTTTAACTTATATTATTAAGAAAACTTTCAAATATCACAATTATATCATTTAACAGATGAATCGATTTATTTAGCATACTTTCCTATACACTAAAAAGGAGCTTTTTAGCTCCTTTTTAATTCTTAATTTCAATTAGCTATTTATTTCCTTAATTGTATTCACTACTTCTTTTGCTATATTTTCAGCATCTTCTAAGGAAAGAGTGCTATACACTGGAAGGGTAATTTCATTTTCATATTGAGCATAAGCGTTAGGATAGTCTTCAATTTTATATCCTAAGTTCTTATAAAGGGTTAACATTGGTAATGGTTTATAGTGAACATTTGTTGATATTCCCT
>JAAYPK010000032.1 GCA_012519845.1 Clostridiales bacterium | reverse complement strand
CGATAATTACCACCTTGTGCCTTTATTGATAAACATTTCTTTTTACCTGTTCCTCCATTAAAGGATACTGTAGCACTTAATTCTTCTCCTACATATATTGGTGATGTTTTGTTGAAGGTTACATTATCTAATTTTATAGTATCATTTACAGTAAATTCTTTTTCACTTGTAGCTTTGTTTCCTTTTGCATCAGTTGCTGTTATCATTAATGTGTACTTTCCTGCCTTTTGTGGTTGCCAACTTACAGAGCTTTCTGTTGTATTTTCTGCAATTTTAGTAACACTTCCTGTAGAGTCTTTTGCTTCGTAAGTATAAGTAACTTCTCCTTCATTATTCTTTACCTCTCCACTTAAGGTAACAAATCTTGATACTGTAGTTTCACTGCTTGGATTTACAGTAAAGCTACTTATAGCAATTTTAGCCACAGGTTTTGATATCTTTCTAATACTTCCATTATTAAAAGTATAATATCCTGCACCAAAGTTATAGTTTTCTCCACTATTACTTTGCCAATTACCATTTCCATCATTAAAACAAGCTGTAAGAGTTTCTGAACCCTTTAAATTAATTTCTGCTTTATAATAAAAACCATCAACATCATTTGAAGAAGTCATTTTTACTCCTGGAGGTGTAGTCCAAGAACCATCTCCTACTTTGTAATGTATATATGGATTATCATAACCTTTATAATAAATTACAGTTTTGTTTGGATCAGTTACTTTTATTGTCGTAGTTTTTGTTGTAATATTATTTTCATTATCAATAGCCTTAGCTGTAATCTTATATGTTCCATCTTCAGAAGGTGCCCATTTTACAGTATTTGAGGTAGAATCTTTTAATAAATAATTTCCATTAACATCTAAAGTATATTTTAGACTTCCTGATTTTGATGTTGCATTAATTGTTAAATCAGTTGTATCCCCAACTTTTAAGCTACTTCCTAAACTACTTTCAAATGAAGATATTTCTATAGTATTTTTCCTTAATATAAACTGAGCTTGTCCATTTGTATTACTTAGATATTCAACTACATATCCTGTACTTTCTCCTGATGATAATTTTAACTCAAAAGACTCCTGTCCTTTTTTTCCACACAAATATCCTCCAAAAGAAACATAGCCAGGATTTCTTAAAATATAAATTTCAGGATTTCCAGAGGAATTTCCTTCAGAGTTTGGATCAACTCTGTAAACTATTATACCTGTTGCAGGAATTTTTTCCTCATACACATTAGCAGTTTTTTCTCTATATTCTATCATAAAAAATTCATCACTGCCTGGAATACTAACCTTATAGGCTATTGTATTCTTTTTAGAATCTAAAGTGGATCCTTTAATAGTATAAATTCCATTTTGACTTATTGTAGGTATATCATTTTCTGATATCCATCCCCCATATCTTATTCTTTCCCACACTGTAGGATATCCAGTATTTGCAGCCATCATTGACCACTTTCCAACAGGGTCTTTAAAAGCTCCTGATCCACCATATACATACATATCTGGAAATCCTAATAAATGCATAAATTCATGAGATGCAACTCTATATTTTTCACTTTTTATATGATCTGAAGTATGTAAATTATATTCATCTAAAACAGCTCCATTTACTTCTGTTTTTTCTACATCTCCAAATACACACCATTTATGAGGCCATAAAAAAGAATTCCATTCTGTTTCGTAATTTACAAAAAAATCCACCGCATCAATATATCCATCATCATCTGTATCAACATCTAAATCTTTAGGAATATAATCTTTAATTGCTGCAAAAGCATCTATTAATAATTCAGTTCTGGTATATTTTTCTGAAGATTTATATCCAATTGGGTTAGAAGTTTCACTATAAGGCATATAATATTCTTTCGTATGATCTGCTGTATAAACATAAACATTATTATTAATATTATAAGCATAATATGGATTTACAACGCATTTTCCTCCTGAAACCATTGAAACATAATCCTTCATTGATTCACTTGACCCAGATAATGAGGATTCAATTGTACTTAATTCATTTTCTGAATAAGTGGAATTAAGATTTATTTTACCACTACTTGCATCCCCTTCTGATTCTGGAAAATCAATTAATACTACAATAGGATTAATTTTACCTTGTGTTATTTCTTTTACACCACTTGCATTCTCTAATGAGTTTTTTGCATAAGATGGTCCATTAATTTCATTATCCTCTAAATAATTGTCATGAAATTCTGTTTCTTCTGTTACATCTGTTACATCTGTTTCATATAATTCAGTATTTGATTCTAATACTACTGAGGTTTCTTCCTCAATCTTATCTTCTGTTGCCTTTGTCATTTTTATTCCTGTACTTCCAAAAGTTAATGAAAATATCATTAGAATTAACAATAGCCTTGATAATAATTTTTTCATTTTGCTCCCCCTTTAAATGCTTGCCATGTTTAAATGAAAACACTTCAATTTTTTACTTTTGTTTGTAGGTAGAAAAAATTATATTATTTGTTAAATCACCCCTTTATTTTTATTTTTCTCCTACTTGTTTAATTTTATATTTATGTAAAAAGTATGTAAAGACCGCTATTTTGCCCGTTTCTTCAAATAAAAATAACTTTATTAAATAATTAATTTCTATTAAAAACTCATCCATATTCTAACGTTTATATTGCCTAAGAAAAAAAACGAATTTTGTAGTTGTCGTTTTTTGTATTACGATTTATTTCTTAATTTAAAATTTTAAATCAAAGAAATATAGAGAGAGGAAACTTTGTTCTCTCTCTCTATTTACTACTTAACTATTTAGTTATTTATTTTTGTAATTACACCATTACTATAAGTATAACTTCCAACCCCAAAATTATAGTTTTGTCCATTTCTACTATCCCAGCTTCCATTTCCATCATTAAAGCATGCTGTAAGAGTTGTTGCATCTCCTAAGTCTATTTCTGCTTTATAATAATAACCTGAAACGTCAGTACATGCTGTCATTTTAATTCCTGGAACTGCAGTCCAAGAACCATTTCCTATTTGGTAATGTATATATGGATTATCATATCCTTTATAATATATTGTTGTTATATTACTTGTTACGTCATTTGAAGTTATTTTTATTTGTTTTGATGCTGTGTTTCCTGCTTCATCTGTTACCTTTGCATAAAGTATCCATTCTTGTGGGTAATTTGGTGTAAATGTTCCTTTGTTAGTGCTTGTACCATTTAAGATATAGTAAGTTCTACCTGATCCATATAGGGAATAATAAAGTTCATAAGTATAACTTCCTTTTCCACCTTCTGCATTTATTGTAACCTCTGTTGGCTCACCATTTTTTATGGTAGTTCCAGCACTTGATGTAATACTTGTTATTTCTAATTCTTTATTTTTAACTTCATAAGTTCCTAAAGAAACCATTGTAATATATCCTGCTTCGTCTTGTACTGTTGCCATAATACTGTAAGTTCCATCTGTATCAGGCTTCCATGTTCCAGAATTATCACTATTCATTGTAAAGTATACTTCTCTACTTCCAAATTGATAATTACCACCTTGTGCCTTTATTGATAAACATTTCTTTTTACCTGTTCCTCCATTAAAGGATACTGTAGCACTTAATTCTTGTCCTACATATATTGGTGATGTTTTATTGAATGTTACATTATTCAAAGTAATAGTATCATTTACAGTAAATTCTTTTTCACTTGTAGCTATGTTTCCTTTGGCATCAGTTGCAGTTATCATTAATGTGTACTTTCCTGCCTTCTGTGGTTGCCACTTTACAGAGCTTTCTGTTGTATTTTCTGCAATTTTAGTAACATTTCCTGTAGAATCTTTTGCTTCGTAAGTATAAGTAACTTCTCCATCATTATTCTTTACCTCTCCACTTAAGGTAACAAATCTTGATACTGTTGTTTCACTGCTTGGATTTACTGTAAATTCACTTATAGTAAGTTTCTTTATAGGTTTTTCTATTTTGGTTATTACACCATTATTGAACGTATAATATCCAACTCCAAATATATAGTTATTGCCGTTATTACTAGTCCAATTTCCTTTACCATCATTAAAACAAGCTGTAAGTGTTGTAGCATCTCCTAAATCAATTTCTGCCTTATAGTTAAATCCTTCTACATCAGTACAAGGAGTCATTTTTATTCCTGGAGCTAAAGTCCAACCTTCATCACCAATTTTATAATGAATATATGGGTTATTATAACCGTTGTAATAAATTGTTGTTATATTCTTCTCAACTGGCTTATGTTCAACAATATATTCTCCTAAAGTTTTGATATTGCTATTTCCATTCTTATCTGTATACTCTACTGTAAAAATATATTTTCCATCAACTTTTGGAGTCCAAATAGCAGTATTATTATTAACCATTTCTAAATCTGTATATTGTCTACCAATCATTGTGTTACCACCATAGGTTGTAATTTTACATTTACAATCAGATGATATAGTACTTAATTGTATTTTTATTTCCTCTCCAACTATTTGAGGGGATGCCTTTGAAAATGATATACCTGTAACATCTTCTTTAGGTAGAATAGTTATTGTTTTAGTTTTTGTACATTTATTTCCTAAATTATCTTGAACATTAAATGTAATTTCATATTCTCCTACCTCTTCAAAAGTAATATATGATTCAATTGAATTTGAATTACTTTGTCCACTATAAGAATTTGTTACTACACCATCTTTCTTACATGATACATCATATGTATATGGAGATTTACCGTAATTAACTTTAGCCTTAATATAACTTCCATTTCCCACATAAATATATTCTTTATCACTATTAATACTTACTATCTCAAAATCTTTTTTCTCAATATTCATATTATAAGTTTTCTTAACTGTAACTCCATTAGATTCCACTATACATTCAATTGTGTACTGTCCTGGTTCTGTAGGTGCAAATTGGCAATATGAATATGATTTAAAATCACTTATTAATGTATATTCACCATTATGATAATATCCATATTTGTAATTAGTATTATTAGTTCCCCCTGAAACATCAAGATGACAATAATAATTTCCGTATACTTCTCCTGTTGTAATTGGAACATTAGTGTTATTTCCATCATATATATAGAAATCATTAATTTCTATATCACTATCTATTACTTTAAAAGAATATTCTTTCTCTGCAGTACATCCTGTTATTTTATCTGTTGCAGTAATATCAATTGTATAGTTTCCAACTGGTAAGGAATATATCGAAAATGTACCATATTTATCTGATGAGTAATTTTCATAAATTGTTTGATATTCTTCACCATCTTTTAATAGTTTTCCAGAAATTTTAATATTAAAACCTTGGTTCCTATTTACTTCAACATTTCCTTGTAAAATAGATTTAGTTTTTAAAGGAAAGCTTTTATTAAATTTAATATCTGTAATTTCAAAATCATTTTTAACATTAATATTAATTGATTTACTTATTGTTTTGTTATTACTATTATCTTTAACTGTACAAGTAATTTTATAATTTCCTTCTGACTTTGGAGTCCAAATTGCTGAGTTATTACTATCACAGGTTAATATTTCCGAATCTTCTCCTGTTTTTTCAATTTTGTATTGTGTATCGTAATTTGATGATCCACCTATTATATCTGCAGATATCTTTGCTACTGTTCCCATAGGAATATATTCATCATTTCCATAAAATATATTTTTTATTTGGAATTCATTAGTGCTACTAGTATTTGTAGCAGTTCCATTTTCAACTGTATTGGTTCCTTTTTTTAATATATAGTTATTGCCATTTCTACTATCCCATGTTCCATTTCCATTATTAAAGCAGGCTGTAACCTCTGTATTTTCATCATAAGCTGATAAATCAATTGAATATTCAAAATATCCTGGTTTATCTGTTGATTTAGTCATTTCTACTCCTGGAACAGCTGTCCAATTACCATTACCTATTTTATAATGTATATATCCTTTAGAGAATGAAGAGTTCTTGTAATAAACCTTTAACTGAGAGCTTACATTTTTCTCTACTTCTTTTGTTGCCCCTAATGAGTATAAATTATTTGAATCAAAAGCTTTTACTTCGTATGTAGCATTCTTATCTAGATTTATGTTATCTTCAAAGAAAGTATCCTGAGTCTCTCCTATTAAAACACCATCTCTAAAAATTGAATATCCCATTACAGTTCCATTACTTGATGTTGATTTATCCCAAGATAATGACACTTTGTTATTATCTGAACTTACCTTTAGATTTCCTGGAGCTTGAATATTACTTTCATTAGTTGCTATATCCAAATTACCATTTACTAAAATATCTGATTTAATAAAAGAATCATAAACCTTATTATTATCTTTATCTATTATTTTTAAGTCCTTAACCTTTAAAGCTACGTCAGAATAGGTATCGTTTTTGTAGAATGATATTTTAAAACCTCTACCTAAAATGTCTTTGTAGTTTGCATCTGTATATATATTTTTCAAATCATATATAAGAGTTCCATCACCATATCCATCATTTCCTTGAAAATTACTATTTGCTCCACTTCCACATGGGTCACAATAAAAATCATTTAAGGATCCATCATTTGCTGTTATTTTCATTGTTACTTTATCAAGTTTATTTGTATTTAAAGTAACTTGCAAATATAAACCTCCATTATTTTCTTTTTCTGCAACCATACCAGTGAACATACTAGTGAAAATCGTTCTATTACTTTGACAATAATTTGATTTTGTACTATTAGGAGTTTGTTCAACAGCAGATATTTTATTAATTGCATCATAACTTACCCAAACAAATCCATCATTACGATAATCATCGCCCCATGAATTTGCTATTTTTAATGCACCTTTTTCTGCATCCTGAGCTACACCATCTCCATTTATGTCATACCATATGTCGTCATCATAACCAACTATAGTCATTTGATGTCCTCCAACAGTATCTGCCTTTGCACAATATGGTACAATGTACTGTCCTGCATATTTTTTATTTCCAGTAAATGAAGAATTGTCCTCTATTCTGTAATAATTAAATGAATCTATATCAGTTCCGAAGGTTACAATATTACCTTCTGCCAAAACATATTTTATTCCATTTAAAGATGAATCATTATATGATTCAATAGGAGTATCAGGATTTTCATCATCTTCTATTGAAAATGAATAAGTATCCTTCACTCTATGCTTTATTGCATCCTTCCATATGTTTTCTTCTGCATGTAAATCACTAAAATAGTTGTCGCTTGTAGCCACTCCATCTCCAATTGGAACTTCAGCAATACTTGGAATTCCAAAGAACCTTCCTATATAATCAGTTCCTCTAAAATCCTTGCTTTTAGCATAATTTTCATAACTTGAATTAAAATTAAAAGTAAATTTAGGTGACATTATATTTTCATCACAGTTTGCTGCTGTATTATTTGCCTTATTGTATTGATAAGTAAAAAGATAATAAGTATTAGCATAAAAAACGCAACTTCCTCCAACCTGAGTAACAATAGGTGGAAAATATTTTTCTTTACTATTATCAACACTAGTTGGATAATTATATTTATTTTCAGTAGCAGAGACTATCATTTTTTGATATTCACTTGAATTACCTGCACTTCTATACCTTTCTAAAGCCCTCCTTTCTTCTTCTAGTACATCATTTGATTCTTCTTCTGATATGTACATATGATCACTTTTTGAATCTTCAGTATTTAAAGATTCTGCTGCTTTTACATTATTAATTGGAGTTAATAAACTAAAAGTCATTATACCTGAAATTAATAATGAAATAATTTTTTTCTTCATTTTTCATCCCCCTTTAGTAAATATCGTCCATATCATAGTTAATTTTACAATTGTAAAAAATCAGTGTAAACACCTTGTTTATACTGATTTTCAAGTTTAAGAATCTTTTATTTAAAAATAAAATTATATTTAATTTTGATTATTTTTAAAGGTTTTCAATTTAAATAGAAATTTGTCGACTTTTATACTTTGTCAATTTTTAATACTTAAAATACCTGCAGTTATTTTAAATATAGCCAAATAATTGCAGGTATTAGTTTTACATTTCTATACTTGCTTCACCTTCCGTAGCTACTGTACTATACTCTACTGGTACCTTTATTCTTAAAGTTTGAGTAACTACAATTTCTATGGCTTTTCCATCTTCATTATAGTGACATTTACAGTAGGAAATCATAGGTTCTCCTACACATTCTGATTTTATCCCACCAACTGTTGCTATGGGCTTTATCTTTATTGGAACACTTACTTCAGCGTACTGAACTACAACCTTTGAAGACATTGAGCTTTCCTTCTCATGTCCAGTTTCATCCATTATTCTTGTCCTTCAGCCTTTTCATCTTTATCAGAATAACAGTCCTTACAATCAACATAAGTTCCGCCTTCTTTAGCTACTGCACCAAAAACAACTGGTACTGCTACAAGAAGTTTTTGACTAACTGTAAAAGTACATTGTCCATTTTCCATACCTTTGCAGTGTTCTTTTCCATGTTTAACTTCTGCTTTTCCATAACAATATACATCTGCTTTTCCTGTCTTAGCATATGGTGTAACTGTAATTGGTACGCTTACTTCTACTTTTTGATATCCAACTGTTGGACATTTACCATATTCATATTCTTTCTTTTCTAATTCTTTATTTTCGTTATTTTCCATTGTATTAATCCCCTTTGTTTTTTTATTTTATTAGTTTATACTTATAATGTATTCTATAAATAAAATTATGTTACCTATTTTTAAGATATACTCTCTTGTAAATCTTTCAAAAACAGTATATAATGTCATTATTAGCGATGATGAAAGCTACGATTTATTATTATCTTTAGAGAGCTGATGTTTGGTGTGAATCAGTGTTAATGTAAGTCTTTCCACTTTCGGAGTTAACTGCGATGAGTAGTAGGCTTGTGCCCTTTATAGCACATAAGAGTGGCTAATATTTTTTATTAGCAATTTGGGTGGCAACGCGGATAATACTTTCGTCCCTTATTTTATGGGATGAAGGTTTTTTTATTTATATATTGAATTTTTATGTTAAATTTTTGGAGGTAAGTAAACATGTTAGACTTAAAATTTGTAAGGGAAAATCCTGAAATAGTAAAGCAAAATATTAAAAACAAGTTCCAAGATAAGAAACTTCCTTTAGTTGATGAAGTTATTGAACTTGATGCGAAAAGTAGAAAAACTCAAACTGAAGCTGATAAACTAAGATCTAATAGAAAAACAATTTCTAAACAGATTGGTGCTTTAATGGCTAAAGGAAATAAGGAAGAAGCTGAAGCTTTAAAAAATCAAGTAAATAAGGATGCTGAAAGATTAGCTGAACTTGAAGAGCTTGAAAACAAATATCAAACAAGAATTAAAGAAATAATGATGGTTATTCCAAATATTATTGATCCATCTGTTCCAATAGGAAAAGATGATAGTGAAAATGTTGAAATTGAAAAGTTTGGTGAACCAGTTGTTCCTGACTTTGAAATACCATATCATGCTGAAATAATGGAAAGTTTCAATGGTCTTGATTTAGATAGTGCAAGAAAAGTTGCTGGAAATGGCTTCTATTATTTAATGGGTGATATTGCAAGACTTCATTCTGCAGTAATTTCTTATGCTAGAGATTTTATGATAGACAGAGGATTTACTTATTGTGTTCCTCCATATATGATAAGAAGTAATGTTGTTACTGGTGTTATGAGCTTTGATGAAATGGATGCTATGATGTATAAAATTGAAGGAGAAGATTTATACTTAATTGGTACTTCAGAACATTCTATGATAGGTAAATTTATTGATACTATTGTTGATGAAGATTCTCTTCCACAAACTTTAACAAGTTATTCTCCTTGTTTTAGAAAAGAAAAAGGAGCTCATGGTATTGAAGAAAGAGGAGTTTACAGAATTCATCAATTTGAAAAGCAAGAAATGATTGTTGTTTGTAAACCAGAAGAAAGTAAAATGTGGTTTGACAAACTATGGCAAAATACAGTAGATTTATTCCGTTCTTTAGATATTCCAGTTAGAACTTTAGAATGTTGTTCTGGGGACTTAGCTGATTTAAAAGTTAAATCTATTGATGTAGAGGCTTGGTCACCAAGACAAAAGAAATATTTTGAAGTAGGAAGCTGTTCAAATCTTTCTGATGCGCAAGCACGTAGACTTAAAATTAGAGTTAATGGCAAAGATGGAAAATACTTCCCTCATACTTTAAATAATACTGTAGTTGCCCCACCTAGAATGTTAATAGCATTTTTAGAAAACAACTTAAATGAAGATGGAACTGTTAGAATTCCAGAAGCATTAAGACCTTATATGGGTGGAAAAGAATTAATTAAATAGTAGATAAAGAAGAAGTAAGAGTCCTTTGTAGACTACTTACTTCTTCTCTTTTCTTATTTTCTATTTATCGGAATAGTTATTACTTAATTCCTTCTCTCTTTTTTCTTTTTAAAGATATGAATGTAATTCCACCAATAAGTGTAGCTATTGAAGCTATTAATGATAATCCAATAATTGATGTATTATCACTAGTCTTAGTTGTTTTTGTTTCTTCTGCTTTTTTATCTTCAGGAGTTGTTTGAATAGCTTCTTCTTTTTCACCTAATACATATGATGAGAAATGGGATGTAGTAAATGTAATAAAATTACCTTCCACTTTAGAATCTTTCATTTCTTCTAATGTTCCATCAGCTTTAATATAGTAAACTGTTAATTTACTTATATCAATATCTTTTATATCTTCAGCTGTAAAAGGTATTGAAATTTGAACTGGTGCTAGGAAAGAATGAATTGATCCTGTTGTTCCATCATTTTTTTCTACAGATAATTCAAAGTAAACTTGTTTTCCTAATTTAACGCTTGATTTTACATCAAGATTTGAAATTCCTGATTTTAATGTTAGTCCCTTAGCATCTGTAAGATCACTAGAACTTAATGCGTTAAATGGCATCTTAATTATTGAATCATTATATGTAAATTTAATTGAACCAGTACCATTTCCTTTGAAAGCATCTATTATACCAGTACCTATTGATGCTTTATTATCTGTAGCAGTAGCATCAAATCCATAATTATAATTAGTTGAAACATCTGTAGTATTTAAATCATCAACTTTGAATTCAATACTATTAATTAATGTGTTTATTCTAACTTGGAAATCAACTTTTTCTACTAATGTATCTGCTAATTTGCCAATTGCTACTTTTGCTAATTCTATACTTTCTGTTGTCTTATCTGCTTCAGCTTTTTCTACTGCTGAAGTTGCTGCTTCTATATCTGCTTTTACTGCGTCTATATCTGCTTTTACTTTATCTAATCTAGCTTGTAATGCTTCCTTATCAGTTCCCTCATCTAGCTTGTCTATTATAGCTTGTGCTTCTGTTACACTTGCTTCTGTCTTGTCAGTTTCTGCAGTTTTTACTGCTGCTTCTGCTTGTAATCCAGTTTTAATTGCAACAACTGTCATTTGTAACTTAGCCTTTTCTGGCACACTATCTGATAATGCATCTAATGCTGTTTCTGCTGCAGCTACATTTTCTAATGTCTTTTCAGATACCAATTTATCTACTGCTTCTTGTGCTTTTGTTAAGTTTTCTTTTTGTGATGCAACAATTTCATCTTTAACTGCATCAATTCTACTTTGTAATGTTGCTTTTTCTGTTACATCTTCTGCTAATTTATCTACTGCTGCTTGTGCTGCTGCTACTGCTGCGTCTGTCTTATCTGCTTCAGCTTTTTCTACTGCTGAAGTTGCTGCTTCTAAATTTGCTGCTTTTTCTGCTTCTGCTATTGCAGTTTTTACTGCTTCTATTCTACTTTGTAATGCTGTTTTTTCTGTTACATCTTCTGCTAATTTATCTACTGCTGCTTGTGCTGCATCTACGCTTTCTTGTGTTTTAGCTGATTCTGCTGCTTCTACTGCTTCTGTTGCTGCTTTTAAATTT
>JAAYPK010000031.1 GCA_012519845.1 Clostridiales bacterium | reverse complement strand
GGAAGCCTGATACAGATGGAACTTATAGTATTATGGCAACAGTTCAAGACGAAGCAGGATATATTACATTGCTTACTTTAGGAACTTATGAAGTTAAAAATAAGGCACTAGAAATAGCAAGTATTACATCAAGTAAAGGAACTACCATTAAAAATGGTGAACCAACAGAGATTACAATAAATGCAGAAGGTGGAAAAGGAAGTTATACTTATGAACTTTATTATTCCCTATATGGATCAGGTAGACTTTACTACATACTAAATGGTACAAGCGCTAACAAAGGAACATTTACACCAAACTATCCACAAGAATGGATATTATATGCAAAGATAACGGATGAAGCAGGAAATACTGCAACAAAACAAATAAGAATAACCTCAAAAGATATAACAAGTAATATAACAACAATATACTATAAAGGTTATGATAATCCATACATACATTATCAAATAGGAAATGGAAGTTGGACTAATGCTCCAGGAGTAAAAATGACAGCATGTACTGATGTTTCAGGTTATTACTATAAAGCAGAAATAGACTTAGGAGAGGCAACAACTCTTACAGCTTGCTTTAATGATGGAAATGGAAGCTGGGATAGTAACGGTGGACAAAACTATAGTTTTGGTACAGGAAACTATACATATAGTAATGGCGTAATTACAAAGATAGATGAACCAAGTCCAATTTCAATTTCATCAAGTGCAGGGGATGTTATAAAAACAAATACAGAAACAACCTTAAAAGTAAATGTAAAGGGTGGAACAAATGTAGGTTATACAATATCAGTTAATGGTACTAAAATACTTGCTAACTCATCCTCAAACAGTGTAACATGGAAACCAACTAAAGCAGGAATATATAAAATATCAGCAGTAGCAACTTCAGGTTCAGAAACAATAACAGCAGAAAAAACAATAACAGTAAAAGATGTAACAAGTAATATAACAACAATATACTATAAAGGTTATGATAATCCATACATACATTATCAAATAGGAAATGGAAGTTGGACTAATGCTCCAGGAGTAAAAATGACATCATGTACTGATGTTTCAGGTTATTACTATAAAGCAGAAATAGACTTAGGAGATGCAACAACTCTTACAGCTTGCTTTAACAATGGAAATGGAAGCTGGGATAGCAATAATGGTAATAACTATAGCTTTGGAGTTGGAAGCTATACTTATAGTAATGGAGTAATTACAAAAATAAATAACTAAATAGTTAAGTAAGAAGTCAGAGAGAGAACAAAGTTCTCTCTCTTCTTTTATTTTGTAATTATTTTTCTTTAATTTTACATTCTAAATTAAGGAAAGCCTTAGCAATTTTCTACACATCAAATTGAAATATAACCAAGAAAAAATCGTAATACAATAAACGACAACTACAAAATTCGTTTTTTTTCTCAAGTAATGTAAACGTTGGATTATAGATGAGTTTTTAATAGAAATTAATTATTTATTAAAGCTATTTTTAATAGAAGAAACAGGCATAATGAAGGACTTTACATATTTTTTACATAAATATAAAATTAATATAGTAGGAGAAAAATAAATAAAAAGGGGTGATTTTACAATTAATATAATTTTTTCTACCTACAAACAAAAGTAAAAATACGTAATGCTTATGTAAAAATAGACAAGCATTTAAAGGGGGAGCAAAATGAAAAAAATAATATCAAGATTACTAGTTATTCTTATGGTATTTTCATTATCCTTTGGAAGCATAGGAGTAACAAAGCCAAAGGCAGTGGAAGAAGAAAACAAAGGACAAGCCTTACAGGTTTTAGGACCAAATGATGAATTTGATACAACAAATACTCATGATAATTTCTTAGATTACAATGAAATGTATGGTCCTTTAAGTGCAGCAGGATCTGAACAACAAAATGCAACAAAAAAAATAACAGAAAGTGAAATCAATCCTGTTGTAGTATTAATTGATTTTCCATCATCAGAAAGTGATTCTACAAAAGGAAAACTAAAGGTAAATTCAATTTATCCAAGTAGTACTGTTACTGCAATTAATTCAGCTTTTTCTGGGACAACTAAATCATTAAAGGATTATGTATCCAAGGTGTCAGGAGGAAAGTGCATAATAAATCCGTATTTTTCATACAACATAAACAATAATACTTATGTGTACACTGCTGAGCATCCAAAAGAATATTATATGCCTTATGATAGTTCAAGTAATCCAACTGGATATAAAAATTTCTCAGAACAAATTGAAAGAACTCAATTATTAATTGATGCTTTTGCAGCTATTAAAAGCTATATTCCATCAGATATGGATTTAGATGCTAATGATGATGGATACATTGATGCAGTAGATTTCTTTGTACCTTATCAAACAGATTGGAATACATTTCTATGGCCTCATAAATGGAGTGTAAAAGTAGATACTGAAAGAAAAACAGAAGTAAATGGTGCAATATTAAGCACATACAATTTAATAACAGCAAGTTATTTTAATGGTTCAAAATACCATGTAATTACCCATGAATTCATGCATACATTAGGATTTCCAGATATGTACATATATTATTCAGGTACGTTTTCAGATCCAATAGGTAATTGGACAATGATGTCTGGTAATACTGGATATCCTACAGTAAGAGAAAGAACTAGATATGGTGGATGGATATCTGAAAGCAATATACCTACAATTAGCAAAAATGGAACATATACAGTAAAAGGTTCAACATTAGACTCTACGAAAAATACAATTGCTTATAAGGTAACAGTTCCAAACAGCGATGAATTTTTTATGATTGAATATAGAGATCAATCAGCTAATACTTATGAAGCTGAAGTACCAGCTACAGGGTTAATAGTATATAGGGTAAATCCTAATAGAACAGGTAATTCTGGTGGAGATCCAGAAGTTTATGTTTTAAGAAATTCTGGTCAAGGCTCTTATAATGCATATTTGGACGGATCTAATAATCATAAATCCTTAGACTTAGTATTATCCTCAGGCGAAAGTACAGGATATAAAGTAGAATATGTTAGTAACACCAGTGGAGAAGCTAAATTCAAATTAATTAATAATAACCCTTATATTAATTCATTTATAAGTAGTAATGGAATTAGTTTATCAGTAGGAGATACAACTCGTTTCACAATTAATGCAGCATCAGGAGAGGGACAATTAAAATATTCTATAGATGTTAATGGTAAGTCAATATTAAAGGATTCAACTAACTATCAAGCAGATTGGACACCAAATGAAGCAGGAACATATACAATTACTGCAAAAGTTGTTGATAGCAATAATAATGTAGCTACAGCCACTAAAACTATTACTGTAAAAGAACGTAATGAAACTACTATTTACTATAAAGGATATAATAATCCATATATTCATTACAAAATTGGAAATGGTTCTTGGACTAATGCACCAGGAGTAAAAATGATAGATTCAAGTGATGTAGATGGATATGACTATAAAATTACAATACCATTAAATGGGGCAACAACTCTTACAGCTTGTTTTAATAATGGAAATGGAAGCTGGGATAGTAGAAATGGACAAAATTATACATTTAATGAAGGATATTATACTTATTCAAATGGTGTAATTAAGAAAATACCAAGACCAGAAACTAAAATAAATATAGTTAGTTTCACTTCAGATCCAGAAAGTGAAACTACAGTATCAAGATTTGTTACATTAAGTGGAAATGTTAGTGATCAAAAAGGATCTGTTTCCTATACTTTTGAAGCAAAGGATTCATCAGGGAATATTACAAAGATTTCAGAAAATTCACTTTCAAGTACAGCTAAATGGCAACCACAAAAGGCAGGAAAATATACATTAATAATGACTGTAAAAGATGATAGTGGAAATACAGATAGAAGTGAAAAAGAATTTACTGTAAATGATACTATAAAACTAAATAATGTAACCTTCAACAAAACATCACCAATATATGTAGGAGAAGAATTAAGTGCTACAGTATCCTTTAATGGAGGAACAGGTAAAAAGAAATGTTTATCAATAAAGGCACAAGGTGGTAATTATCG
>JAAYPK010000030.1 GCA_012519845.1 Clostridiales bacterium | reverse complement strand
TATAGGAATTAATATAAAATATGAAATAAAAAATGTTATACAAAATATTTTATATTGCAAAAAATAATTTTTAAAATTATACATTTTTATTATAAAAGTAGGCATTTCTTTATTTATAGATTTTAAAATCTCATATAAATTGGGTATTACATAAACTACAACTATAACTGAAATTAATAAAATAACCACTAATAAAATAATGGGATATATAGTGGCACCTATAATTTCTTTTTTTATTTTATCCATCTTTTCATAATATTTATTTAATGAAATAAGTACTCTGTTTATCTCTCCACTTTGTTCCCCTAACATAATTAGCCCTGTAAAGAAATCTGGAAACAACGTAGGGCTACATCTAAAGCTATTATATAAAGTATCACCTTTAATTATTTTTTTCTTTATATTTATTAATTCTTTTTTGTATTCCTTATTAATTTGTAATTCTAACAATAGCTCCATAGCATAAGATATTTCTATTCCATCGGCTAGTAAAATCCCTAAATTCTCAGCTATTATTGCTAAACTAGCAAAATTAATTTTCATTTAATTCCTCTTCTTCAATAAAGCATAAATAATCATAATAATCTATTTCTCCTCTTAATAATAATTCTTTTAATCCAAAAATCATTTCATTGTTAGATAAGATTTCATCATACTGGTTATTATTTCCCATAGATTTTTTTATGTAAATAACAGAAGCCACAACCTTTCTCCCAATATAACCTGTGCCATTACATTTATTACAGCCTTTTTTCTTATAGACTCTTATTCCATTTATAAAGATTTCCTCTCTGCAATTAAAGCATATTGTTTTAATTAATCTTTGAGAAATTATTCCACATATTGCATCTCTAATTAAATATCCCTTAACTCCCATTTCTTCTAATCTATAATATACTGCCTTTGGGTCTTTGGTGTGAATTGTTGAATATACCTTATGCCCTGTAATGGCTGCTCTAACAGCCATTTTTGCTGTTAACTCATCTCTAATTTCTCCTACCATTATTACATCAGGATCTTGCCTAAGCACTCTTCTTAATCCCTCACCGAAATCTAACCCTATTTTTTCATTTAGATTAATTTGATTTACTCCTTCCATTATGGCTTCTATTGGATCTTCTAAAGTAGTAATATTAATAGGTTCATTTCTTATTGAATTTAAAATGCTATAAAGGGTTGTGGATTTACCACTTCCTGTAGGTCCATTTATTAAACATAATCCATTTTTAATTTTAACTATTTTTTCTAATACATCTTGCTGAGAAGAAGTAAAATTTAGATTATTAATATTTGACAACAACATATCTTCATACAGAATCCTTATTACTATTTTTTCTCCTTCTATAATTGGTAATGTTGATAATCTGCAATTATATTCTTTTCCATTTACATTAATAAGCATCTTTCCATCTTGAGGGCGCCTTTTTTCTGTAATATCCATATGAGATTTTAGCTTTATCCTAGAAGCCACTTCTAAATACTCTTCCATTGTAATTTTTCTTATATTTATTAAAGATCCATGTATTCTATACCTAATATTTAAAGCTCCATTCATTGGTTCAAAATGTATATCACTTACTCTTAAATTAACAGCTTCTTCAATAATTTTATATTCAATCTCTGTAATATCGTAATCTAAAAATATATTAATATATTTATTTAAATCATTTTTGTTTACAATTATTAATTCACTTTCTTTTTCATTAAATAAAAACTTAATTAGATTGTTAGAATCTGCATTCTCATTTGTACATAAAATAAATAACTTATTATCTTCTATATATATTGGTAATATTTCATTGGATCTTGCTTGTTTTACTGTTATTTTTTTAATTATTTTTAAATCAGCTTTGTCAATAATATTATTTGTTACTTTCATTATTTAGTAATATTGACATATATTTTAAAATATATTCAAGGAACAATAAAAAAGTGACTTATCTAATAATCATGTTCTAACGTTATATAATTTCTATACTTTACTATATATTAAAAAAAGAATTCATAAGTGAATATATATTCACCTTTGAATTCTTTAATAATCTGCACTTTGAGCTATGGCTTTTTTTATAAACGTAACATTATCAACTCTATCAAATAATAAACTTACTGCTCCATTTTCCTTACATTGATAAACTTGTTCCTTTTCTTCACTGTCTATTCCTATAAACAAAACAGATCCATCATCAGTTTTCATAAGTCCTTTTTCTAAACTTATTTTATCTGGGAATTTATATACCATTCTTTTATATTCACCATTATAAACTTTAAAAAGCGAATAATTAGTTTCTTTAAATCTACCTAGCAAATAATAATAGTCATTTACCTTTACTACATCATATACCTTTAAAATATTTTGAATTATAGTACTTATTTCTCCTGTTTTATAATCATATAATACTAAATTTTTATTTCCAGAAATATCATTGTGTACATATACTAAACCATTATCTACACTTTTAATAAATTCTACATTTCCTTCATCTAATGATATTAAAACACTTTCTTCTTTTGTTTTAATATTATATTGAAAAATGGCATTCTTCTTATCTTCTAGCCTAATACCATAATATACTATAGTATCATTGTCCATCCAATCGATATATTTTCCTGAAATAGAAACTTCCTTATTAAATTCAAAATATTCTTCATCTTTAAATGACAATATCTTTATTTCATTATCTCCCTCTTCTCTAAAGAAAAACATTTTTTCCCCATCTGGAGATATATTAAAATATTTATCAGTATTCTTAACATCTTTTATTATTTTTTCTTTTCCATTATACCCAACTATGTACTCTTTATTGTTTTGACCAAAATAATTACCACTATTATATTCATAAGCTGCAATTACTGTATTGTTTTCAAGCTTAGTATAGCCATTATTAACTAAATTATAATTAACAACTTCTCCATCTTCAGTACCAATTATTGATCCTGAATTTAGTTGTACTTCTTTATTTTCATCTATGTCATCTCTTGCACCATTACATCCTAAAAAATTGCAAGAAACAAATATCAAACATGCTAATGCCCCTATTGTCTTATAAACTACTTTCATTTTTTCTCCTCAAAAGTAAAATTCAATGTTATTACTATATATAAATACATTATATATATATTATCATACTATCTAGATATTATTATTACAATATTAATACATATTTTCTTATAATTTATTAACTTAACATAAAAATAATGATATACTATGGTTATTATATTGAAAGGAACGATTAATGATATGGCATTAGACGGGATTTTTTTACACAACTTAATTACAGATATATCACCTATTATAATAGATAGTAAAATAGATAAAATTAATCAACCTGAAAAGGATGAAATAATTATTAATATAAGAAAAGACAGAAAAAATTATAAATTATTAATATCCTCTTCACCGAATTTTCCTAGAATTCATTTTACGAATATTAATAAACCAAATCCACTAAAAGCACCAATGTTTACTATGGTTCTAAGAAAGTACTTAATGGGTGGTAGAATACTTAATATTTCTCAAATTAATGGAGATAGAATAATTGAGATTACCATTGAAGTTACTGATGAAATGGGCTTTAATAGTATTTATTCATTAATGGTAGAAATTATGGGAAGACATTCAAATATTACTTTAATTCGTAATAGAGATAACAAGGTTATGGACTCCATTAAACATATTTCAGCAGATATTAATAGCTATAGAGTTATTTTCCCTGGTGTGACCTACATGGCTCCTCCATCAAAAAATAAAATTAATCCATATAATTATACTTTTAATGATTTTAAAAACAAAATAGAAAGTGATAATTTAGATTATAATAAAGATTTTTATTTCAACATTTTTACCGGATTTTCAAAAGTAATTTCAAAATATTTATATGATAAAAATAAAAATTTGTCTTTATACAATTTAGAAGAGCTATATAATTATATAAATAATTTTATTAATTCTTTAAATGAAAATACAGCCTTTAATATTTATATAGATGATAAGGGAGCTTACAAAGATTTTTATTCGCAATCTATTACAAATACTACTAATAACACTATCTCTTTTAATAATCCATCAGAAATGCTAGATGAATTTTATAGCACAAAAGATAAACAAGACAGACTTTCTAATAAATCATCAAATTTGCAAAAATTAATACATACCAATATTGAAAGATGTTTAAAAAAAGAAGGTCTTTTAAAATCTACTTTAACAGAATGTTCTAAAAAAGAAGATTACAAAATAAAAGGCGACTTACTAACCTCATTTATTTACTCTATTAAAAAAGGTGATAAGTCTATTAGATTAAATAATTTTTATAGTGAAGGTAACGAAGAAATTACTATTAGTCTTGATGAAAATAAAAGTCCTTCTGAAAATGTACAATGGTATTATAAAAAATATAACAAATTAAAAAAATCTGAAGAAATGGCAAAAGAACAACTGATTCATAATTCTTCAGAATTAGAATATCTTACTTCTGTTCATACTAATATAATTAATGCAGAATCCTATGATGAAATTGAAGAAATTAAAAATGAATTAATAGAAACAGAATACATTAGGGCTAGACATACTAATAAAAAGAAAAATACAAAAAAAGAGGGAAAACCTCTGCATTTTATTTCTTCATCAGGAATTGATATATTCGTTGGAAAGAATAATATGCAAAATGATTATTTAAGTTTAAAATTTGCACATAAAAATGATACATGGCTTCATACCAAAAATATTCCTGGTTCTCATGTAATTATTAGAAGTGATAAAGTTGATAATGTAACTTTAGAAGAGGCCGCAATTATTGCAGCTTATTATAGCAAAAATAAAACAAATTCAAAAGTTCCAGTTGATTATACAGAAGTTAAAAATCTTAAAAAACCTAATGGTGCAAAGCCTGGTATGGTTATTTACTATACAAATAAAACTGTATTTGTAGATCCAAATTTATATTCTTCATTAAAAATCACAAAGTTATAAAAAAAACTATGTAAAAGTATTTTTAATACTTTTACATAGTTTTTTTTATGAATTTCTTATTATTTCCTGCATTACAGTATTTCCATCATTTTTTATTAACTTATTATCAAAATATTGATAATAATAACATTTTAGTTTTCCATTATATAATTTTCTATTTTTACTTGATTTCCTTCCAAAAGGTACTTCAAAACCTTCATATGACGTCAAAATATTAAAGTCCCAATTTTCATATTGCTCTTTATAGTTTCCAAATATCTTATATAATTTCTCTACTTCATTTTTTTCTGAAAGTCTTTCTCCATATGGTGGATTAGTAATAATAAAACCATACTTACTCTTATTTGAAAACTCTCTAAAATCTCTTTTTACAAATTTTATTTTATCCTTTACGCCTGCTTTGACAGCATTTTCTTCTGCAGTCCTTAATACCCAAGTATCAATATCATAACCTATAAGCCTTATATCTCTATTCTTAATGCTTCTTTTTGCTCCTTCTCTAACCTGATTAAAAATATAATCAGGAATACTAGGCCAAGTTTCACATACAAAATCTCTATTAATTCCAGGTGCAATATTATCAAGAATCATTGCTGCTTCAATGAGAATAGTTCCAGATCCACAAAAAGGATCAATTAAATCAAAGCCTTCATGATATCTTGATTGTAATACCATTGCAGCTGCTAAAGTTTCCTTTAAAGGTGCTGCTCCTGAATTTTTACGATACCCTCTTTTATGAAGTCCTGAGCCTGAAGTATCTATTGTTAAGGTTACCTTATCTTTTAATATTGAAACCTCTATTCTATAAACTGGTCCATCTTCTTTAAAAGTACTTATTCCATAGTTTTCACTCATTTGATTAATGATTGCCTTTTTCACTATAGATTGGCAATCAGGAACACTATGCAAAGTAGATTTTACTGATTTTCCCACCACATGCATTACACCATTTATAGGTATAATTTTACCCCAATTAACCTTTTTTGTACCTTGGAATAATTCTTCAAAAGATCTTGCCTCAAATTCAGCCATATTAATTAATACTCTATCTACTGTTCTTAAATGTATATTAGCAATTGCTATATCCATTTCATCACCTTTAAAAAACACCTTGCTTGTTTCAGTTCTAACATCATCATAGCCAAGAGCCTTTAACTCTTTTGCAGCAATACCTTCAAGACCAAAAGTAGTTGTGGCAATTAAATTGTAATCCATTTTTATTCTCCTATATATTAATCTTCAAATATTTTAACTGAATCTTCATTATCAACTTCTTCAATATGAACAGCTATCTTCTCATTTTTAGAGGTAGGAATATTCTTACCTACATAATCTGCTCTTATAGGAAGCTCTTTATGCCCTCTATCAATAAGAACAGCTAACTGTATTCCTTTTGGTCTCCCTATATCAATTATTGCGTCCATAGCAGCCCTAACTGTTCTACATGTATATAATACATCATCAACTAAAATTACTTTTTTATTCTTAACATCTACACCTAAATCTATTGTTTTTACCTTTGGAGCTTCATCAAAGTTCAAATCATCTCTATAAAAAGTTATATCAACGCTTCCCACAGGTATTCTTACCCCTTCAATACTTTCTATTTTTTCTGAAATCCTTTTTGCAAGAGGAAAACCTCGCCTTTGAATTCCAACTAATACAAGATTTTCAACTCCTTTATTTCTCTCAATTATCTCATGAGAAATTCTTATTAAACTTCTCATCATAGCTTTTTCATCTAATAAATTTGCTTTTAATTTCATTTTCCCCTCCTACAAAGATTCATTGCGTACTTTATCTAATAGTGCTAAAAATTCTTTAGGAAGCTCAGCAGAGAATTCCATATATTCTTTAGTTCTTGGATGAATAAAACCTAGCACTCTTGCATGAAGCATTTGTCCCTTAACTTTGTATTTTTGCTTTGCATAACCATAAAGTGGATCACCTAATAAAGGGTGCCCAATTGATGCCATATGGACTCTTATTTGATGGGTTCTTCCTGTTTCAAGTACACATTTTATCAAACTACAATTATTATATATTTCAATAACTTCATAATGAGTTACTGCTCTTTTTCCATTTTGAGCTATGGCCATTTTTAATCTATCATTTTTATTTCTTCCTAAAGGTTTATCAATAGTACCTTTCTGTTCTTTTAGTCTACCTTCAACTAAAGCATAATATTCTCTCTTCATGGAATGTTCTTTCAATTGCTTTGCTAAAAAATTATGAGATTCATCATTTTTGGCTACTACTAGAATCCCTGTAGTATCTTTATCAATTCTATGAACAATTCCAGGTCTTACTACACCATTAATAGTTGATAAATCCGTGCAATGATATAATAAAGCATTTACTAATGTTCCTGAATAGTTACCTGGTGCTGGATGTACCACCATCCCTTTTTCTTTGTTTACCACAATAACATCTGAATCCTCATATAAAATATTTAATGGTATATTTTCAGCTTTTATATCTAACTCTTGTGGAACTGGTAAATTTAAACTTATTTCATCAAATTCTCTTAATTTGTAATTACTTTTAACTATTTTATCATTAACTTTAATATTTCCGCTTTCAATTAACCCTTGTAAATATGATCTTGATTTATCACATAAAATACTATTTAAATATTTATCTACTCTATTACCTACATCTTCTTTTTTTATTGAATAAGTATTCTCTTCCATTAGTAACACCTCTATTTATACTCATTAACATTATATATAAGAGATCCTTATAGGTCAATAAAGTTAATAGTATACACAAAAAGAATCCGCCTAAGCGAATTCTTTTGATAATTTAATTTTAATATAAATTATAAATCTTCTTTTTCTTTATTTGCAAAAAAGCTCTTAACTTCATCTACTTCATTACTTAAAACTGATTCATCAATTTCTTTAAATGGATTCTCAATTTGTTCATTCTTAATTTCTTCAACTTCATCTTCTTCCTCAATTGGAGTTGTAATTGAATAATTTTTATTAACATCCTTCTCTAAATTATCAAATGTTTCCATCTGAGTATTCATGAAGTTTCTAAATGTAGTTCTAAATTTCACAAATTCTTGCTTAGTCTTCTCATACTCAGCATTGATTTGAACAACATCGTTATGAGCTTTATCTAATATCTTTTGAGCAGTTTCGTTAGCATTTTTTATTAACATTTCTGCTTCTTTTTCTGAAGAATTTTTAGCTTGATCTGCAGCATTTTGAGCTAGAACTAAAGTATTTTGAATTGTAGTCTCAATTTTTGTATAATGTTCAAGTTGTTCATTTAAAGCAGTAAGTTTCTCCTTTAATAAAGCATTATCTTTGTATAATTCTTCATAATTCTCTACTACTTCATCTAAAAATTCATCAACTTCATCAACTTTATATCCCATAACACCCTTTTTAAATTCTTTATTATTAATGTCCATTGGTGTTAGTGTCATTTTCATTATCTTCACCTCAACTATAAATATTTTTTAATAATCACTTTTAATTTACCACTTTTACTATTTCCAATTATTTCTCCAATAATAAACTTACCATAGCCTCTTAAAGTAATTCTATCATTTTCAATTAATTCCTTACTTTTGTCTCTTACTTCATTATAATTAACTAAAACCTTTCCATTTTCAATATAATTTTGTGCTTTAGTTCTGGAATTCTTTATTAACTTTGTTACTATTGAGTCAACCCTTAGTGAAGGAACTAAAACTATTAATTCTTCAAATTCATAACTAGGAGGACTCATTTCCTTTGAGAAGACAGTAACTTTACAAGGAGTTCTTCCAATATTTTTGATATTTTCCAGTAAGTACTCTTTAATTTCAGAACATACAGTTAAATAACAAACATTATCCTTAACAAGTAAATCACCTATTTTACACCTTTTAATACCAAGGGATAAAATAGATCCAAGATAATCACTGTGTTTTAAAGTATTATATTTAGATGCATTTTCAATTTTTAATACTTCAAAAGGAAATTTTTCACTTAATTTATTATTAAAGCAAATCATTCGTCTTTCAGCATTTTCAAAATATCCATCATCTTCTACAGAGCAATCACCAGAATTAAAGTTATCTTTGAAATATCTCCAAATATTTGGTGGGTAAAAATCATTTCCAAACATACAAATATTCTTATTATAAGATAATTTGTATTTTTCGTATAAATTTAATGCTAAAATTTTATCATCATCTTTAAAAGAATTAATTATATGTTGCTTGTCCATTAATTTTATTTGCTCCAATTAAATAAAGCTTTTGAACTTATTTCATTTCTTAATTCACTTGTTACTTCTACATTTGAAGGAGATAATAAGTATACTCCTTTTTCAATTTCTTGAAGTTCTCCACCTAATGCATAGCAAGCACCACTAACAAAATCTAATAATCTTTGTGCTAATTTGTTTTCTAAACCAGATGTATTAATAACTACTATTCTTCTATTTTTTAGTGCATCACATATTTCAGTTGCTTCATCATAAGTTGATGGCTTAACAATACTAACTTTTGCACTAGAAGTAGAATGAATATTTACAACCTTATTATTTCTTTTGTTTTGAATTACTGGTTCTATTGTATCTTCTTCAATTTCATCTAATTCTTCATCTTCAAAATCATCGTATTCCTCGTCATATTCTCCCAAACCTAAAATTGACTTTACTTTTCCTAAAACATTACTCATTTTCTTTTCCTCCTAAATTATAATTTCTTTTTCCAAAAATTCCTTCGCCAACTCTAACTATAGTAGATCCTTCTTCTATGGCTTCTTCATAATCATGAGTCATACCCATTGATAAAATATCCATTGTAATATTCTTAAACTTTCTATTTTTAAGTTCATGAAATATATTATTCATTTTTTTAAAATACATTCTGTTACTCTCATGATTTCCTTTTGGTATAACAGTCATTAATCCCTTTGCCTTGACAAATTTACATTCTTCAATACAATTAATAATTTCTTCTAATTCTTCTTCTAAAATTCCGCCTTTGCTTTCTTCTCGTCCAATATTAATTTGAATAAGAACATTAGCAATTTGATCTTTTTTTTCAAATTCTTTTTCTATGGTTTTTAATAATTTAATACTAGATAGAGAATGTATAAGATAAACCTTCGATACAAGATATTTAACCTTATTTGTTTGAAGGTTACCAATAAAATGCCACCTTACATCTTTGTGAAAATGTTCTTCTTTATTCATTAATTCTTGAACTTTATTTTCACCAAAATCTCGCATTCCTACTTTGTATGCTTCTTCCATTTCCTCAAGACTTTTGGTCTTAGAAACTGCTAATAAGGTTACTCCATTTGGAATTTTAGTCTTTAATGCTTTAATATTATCACATATACTCAAAGCTATCCCTCCTTAATGGTTAAAAAACCTCACCTATTACTATTCTCCAAATAATTTGAATTTCCTCTTTTTTTTATATTTTATTTTGAACTTTCTTCTGCATAATTAATTGGCAAAACAGTTCCTGCCTTTAAAATTATTTCATCTTTTTTTTCTATACTAACATCAAGGCCTCTAGTTATTAATCCTCTTATATAACTTCCTTCAGCCATTAAATTTTCCTCAAGAACTTCAGGATCTCCAATTACATAAAAATTAAATGGTTGGTACTCTTCTGTTCCATCCTCAAATCTTAAAAAAGCCCAATAGCACTTAATTCCTGTAACTGAAGTTATTCTATGATCATTTAAAGATATTGCTTCAGCTCCAGCAAGTCTTATTGTATTTATTACATTTTCAGCATCCTCATCGTGAAATATTTTTCTCTTCATTTCATAATTACTATCTTCACCATGAATTATATTAGCATCCTTTATAGTTATTACAACACCTTTTCCTTTAACTTCATATAATCCAGATAATATACCATATAATTGTAAATCACTTTTCATATTTGATATTATCTTTTCATTCTTATTGCCACCACTTTCAAAATTATTTACTTTATCTTGAATTTGTCTATTATCTTTAATTAAAGAATTTACATCACTAATTAAATTGTTTTTTTCTTCTTGTAATATTTGATATTCCTTTGCATTAAGATGAGAAGATGATTTACCATTTGAGTCAAAATTCATTGCTATTAATACGCCTATTATACATGTTGCACATAAAAGTAAGATTTTCATACTCATTTTCTTCTTATTCATCTACTCACCTCGCTGTCTATATCTTAGTTTTTCAATTAATAATCTTCTTATTATAGCGAAGTTATCAAATATTCTTCCTCCAAATACAATTACTGCTGCCATATAAATTGGAATTCCTAACTTATCCCCTAGAAATGCTAAAGCTGCTGCTAAAACCGCATTACCAAAAAATCCAGAAATAAAAATGTCAGCTTGAAAATTATTTGATAAATTTGATCTAATAGCCCCAAAAACCGAATCTAAACATGCTAAAATTGCAACAGACATATATGGAGATAAATATGATGGCAATTGAAAATCAAAGAAAAATCCAAGTATAATTCCAATTAATAATCCTATTATAGCAATCATTTTATCCCTCCTTATTTTGTACTGTTGTTATAAAATCACTTTTTAATGATTGATTTGTTTTATCTATAATTACTTCATCACTTTCTTTTATTTCAACATCATAATTTGTATAATTTCCATAACCGAAGGTTTGAAATTCTAAACCTGCTTTAATCTTTTTAACATCTCCAATTGCAGATATTACTATATCTTCACTTGGAATTATTCTTCCTGCAGAGCCAATCCAAATATAGCTACCAGAAACCTTAATACCAGTTTGAGGAGTTATTCTATATCCATTAATGGATATAGCCTCTGCTCTAGAAAACCATAAGGTATTTACAATAGAAACCAACTCTACATCTGTAATAAACCTAGATGAATCAGGGGTATTTGATCCAAATAAATTTGATTTTAAAGTCATTTTTATATTTACTCCAGGACCTTTAACTTTAACTAATCCTAACTGTTTTCTTGCAGTATCAAGTTGATTCTTTATTTCTTGTTCCACATTACCTTCTTCTGCAGCCGATTCTTCATACCCTTTTAATTTTTCATTTAGTTCAGCATTTATTGAAATTAACTCCTCCTTTTCTTTCTTTAAACTATCAATTTCTTCTAATATCTCATTGTTGCTATAACTTGACTCTGAAGTGTTTCTTAACGCTAATTCTTTATATTGATAAGCCAATAAAAAACCTAACAATGCACATACCACAGCCACAGCAATTTGTGATACATGTTTCCTCATCTTTTTCCTCCTAACTATTTAAAATCTGGTGTTCCATTAAATCCTACATTAATATATTCTTTTGGTAATCCTGTTTTATAAATTAAAATAGCATTACTCATCTTATTTCTAATATTTTCGTCATTTCCAACTAAAACTTCAATGTTATTTATGTAAATCTTTATATCAGAAAGATTACTTACATCTACTGCTGTAATTGCAAATTCTTCTTTATTTTCTTTTATTACACCTTGTTCCTTGTATATTTCATCTAATAGCTTATATACTCTTGTATCATTGTCTATTTCATCGGATATATTTCTTGAAATTGAAACATCAAATCCTTTTATTTCAATTAAATCCCTATTTTCTATGTTATCTAATTTTTCTAAAACAATTAATTCATTACTAACAATACAATAGTAATCACCATCAAAATAATAATACAGTCCTTTAGCTTCTTCTACATTAATATTAAGCTTGTTTGGTAGCTTTTTTGTAATATTAACTTTTTTAACATAAGGATTATTCTTTAATTTTTTTTCTATTTCACTTTTGCTAATTGTAAAAATATTATTACTTTTATATTGTTCCATAGTTTCTATAATATAATCTTTAGTTATTAAGTTTTCGCCACTACAAGTTATTTCTTTAATTACAAATATGTTAGTTTTAAATACTATTATTAAACTTATTATAATAATTAATATACTTATAGCTATTATTCTTTTTATTAGTCT
>JAAYPK010000029.1 GCA_012519845.1 Clostridiales bacterium | reverse complement strand
CATGAAAAATACCAATCATTGTAGTACCTTCATTTTTTAGTTGCTGTATTAATTCCCTTACTTTTCCCTTTGATGCATTATCAAGACTTGCTGTAGGTTCATCTAGTAATAACACTCTAGGATGCTTGACCATAGCTCTAGCAATGTTTAATCTTAACTTTTCACCACCTGAAAAGTTATTTGGATAACTATCCCATAATTCTTTACTTAATTCAAAATGCGCTAACATCTTTTCAGCACTCTTTTTTGCTGTTTCTAAATTTTCACCCATCTCTAATACTGCTTGCTCAATTATTTCTTTAGCTGTTGTTCTAGGCATACAATCAAGAAATTGAGAAACATATCCTATTTCATATTTTCTTAAATAAATAATTTCTCTTTCTGTTGCAGTAGACAAATTAATATCTCCAAATTTTTCTGACTTATACCATATATTGCCCTTTTCAGGCAAATAAGTTCTATATATGCACTTTAAAATTGTTGATTTTCCACTACCACTTTTACCTGTTATTCCAACAAATTCGCCATGCTTTAATGATATATTTATATTATTAGACGCTAATATATATTTATTTAAATTATGAATAGTAAAGGATTTACTTAAATTTTCTATCTTAATTACTTCCTCCATAATTATCCTCCTTGTAATTAATAGTAATAAAATCATTAATTGGCAACAGAAATTCTTGAAATTTTTCCTTTATTACTTCATGCTCCCAATCCCACCATTTAATTTTTTGCATTTTGTTACAAATATCTTTTTCAAATCTATTCCTTAATTTCCTTGCTGGAACCCCTGCAACTATAGAATAACTTTCTACGTCTTTTGTTACTACAGCGCTACTTCCAATTACAGCACCATCACCTATTTTAACTCCTGCCATAATTACAGCACCGTGCCCAATCCAAACATCATTACCTATTATTACCCTCTTCTCTTTTCTACTTTCAAAAAATTTCTCATCATCTTTAGTATCGAAGCCATATTTTTTTCTCCTATATGTAAAATGATGTAAGCTTGGTCTTTCCATTGGATGTTGCGGTGTTCCTATCCTAACCATTGCAGCTATATTTACAAACTTGCCAATTTCAGTATTTTGTATCATACAGTATTCTCCACAATAGGAATAATCACTAAAATGAGTATCTTCAATTATACTCCCCATTCCTACTTCATTATAAGTTTCAAATGTAGTTTCTTTTAAAAACACGTTTTCTGCAATACTTGGTTTTTTTGATAATAAATCATTGCCACTCACTTTATTACCTCCTATAATTAATTGTTGATGTTATTTTCCCATCAACAATTACTGTTGTGATTATTGGCATATTATTTTTATCCTTTTCTATAATTAAGAGATCTGCTTTTTTTCCTTCTTTAATAGATCCTAAAACATTATCAATTTTTACTGCCTTAGCAGGATTAATAGTAACTAATTTAAACATTTCACATAAATCCATGTTATATTTTTCATTCATAATAAATAATGCATGTAGCATTGCTGATGGATAATAATCACTACATAAAATATCTGCCGCCTTTTCTTTTATCGCTTCTGCAGCTGATAAATTACCTGCATGAGATCCTCCAAGAAGTACATTAGGTGCCCCCACAATAACAAACATTCCTTTTTTCTTTGCATCTTTTGCCACATCCATTGTTATTGGGAATTCACTAATAGTAGCTCCTAACTCTTTTAATAAATCAATTTTTTCAGAGCTATCATCATCATGTGAAGCAATTGCTATATTCTTTTCCCTTGCTAAATCAGCTATTTCTTTCATTGTTTCATGAGTAATTGTAGCTTTATTTCTTCTTGCTTCAACCATCTCATCTATTTCTTCATCACTAACATCTTTGTATCCCTTTAAAATTTTTCTATAAGTATTAATATCCCCATATTGTCCTTGTCCAGGTGTATGATCCATAAAAGATAATAAATTTACTCTATCTTCTTTTATATATTTTTTAATATTTTCAATTTCATCTATACTATCAATTTCCATTCTTGCATGAAATCTATGTCTAATTAAATGTTCCTCATTGTGAGCTTTTGTAATTACATCCATAAGCTTAACTACATTTTCTTTTTTTCTTACTGGCTTATTTTCAAATAAATCTAATCCATAAAATGAAAGAGAATGAAACATTGTTGTTATTCCATTATTTAATAAAACTTTTTCAGTTTCCCTTATACTTAAATTAAAGTCCATAATACTTGTTGGTCTTGGAGATGACATATTCTCAATATAATCAGAATGAATATCAATAAAACCTGGTGAAATATATCCTCCTTTTGCATCAATTTCTTCTATTTCCTCTTCTATTTCACTTTCACTTTTAACTATTCCTTTTATTAAATCATCTTGAAGTAGTAAATCATATCCTTCTAGTATTCCATCCTCAGTGATTATTTTCCCATTTGTTATCTTGTACATTTTTGCCTCCTTATAATAAAGATTGTACTAATTGTTGAGTATATGCATGTTGTGGATCTTGAAGTATTTGATCTGTTAATCCTTCTTCAACAACTTTTCCATTTAACATAACTAAGGTTCTATCACATAACATTCTGATAACACCTAAATCATGAGATACAACAACCATACTAATATTATTTTCTCTTTGTAACTTCTTAATTAAATCAAGTACATTAGCTTGTACCGATAAATCAAGACCTGTTGTTACCTCATCTAACAATAAAATTGGTGGCTTTGTTGATAATGCTTTTGCAATTTGTACTCTTTGTTGCATACCTCCTGAAAAATTAGCTGGCTCTTCCTTCATTCTATAAAGTGGTATATTAACATCTTCTAATAGCTCTTTTGCTCTAGCTGTCATTTTAGATACATTCCTATTTCTTGCCGCTATAAGCCTCTCTGCTATGTTCCCAATAGAAGAAAAACTCATTTTTAAACCTAGCATTGGATTTTGATATACTTTTCCTAAAAGATTATTTCTTATATATCTTTTCTGTTGGTCTGATTCTTCTAAAACATTTACTTCGCCATTTTTATATTTTTCTAAATATACTTCTCCACTAGTTACATCTTTATCAAAATAAAGGCTTTGCATCATAGTAGATTTTCCACTTCCACTTTCACCTACAACACCAAGTACTTCTCCTTTATACACCTCAAAAGATATATCTTGACAAGCATAAACAGTTCCACATTTAGGACAATAATTCTTTTCCAATTTGTTATTTTCTAAATCTCTGCAATATTCACACCCATTACCGAATTGCTTTCGTAAATGCTTTACCCTTAATACTGGTTTTTCAAATCCATCCATTTCTTATTCCTCCTTCTTAGAATTTAAATTTTCTAAGCAATTACTAGTATCATTACATTGATAATATGTTTCTCCTGTGATTTCATCCACAAGTTCATCCATATATACTCCTGTTTTTCCACATAATCTACATACTTTATCCTCAAAATTTTCAACTTTAAATTTATAATCTTCAAATGCTAATGAAACTACTTTTGTATGAGGTGGCACTGCATATATCTTCTTCTCTCTTCCTGCTCCCAAAAGAATCAATGCTTCTGAATCATTTAATTTATAATTATCATACTTTGGAATTGGACTTGGCGCCATTATATATCTATCATTAACTAACACAGGATGATCAGCTCCTGTTGTCATTTGTCCATATTTTATAATCTGTTCAAAAAGCATTAACCAAACTCCACTATATTCCATTTCTCCATGAAGCTTTTTTGTAACATATTCACTAGGCTCTACACCTCTTAAAGGTTCTGGCACAGGCACTTGAAGTACTAATATTTGATTTTTATTTAATTTTTTTTCTGGAATTCTGTGTCTTGATTGAATCAAGGTAGCTTCTCCAGTATTATCTGTTATCTTTACTCCAGTTGTTTTATTAATAAGCTTTTTTATATTTACTGCATTAACAGATTCATCTGAGCCTTGGTCAATAACCTTTAAAATATCCTTTTTACCAATTAATGATAATGTAAGTTGAAGACCACCAGTCCCCCAACCACGTCCAATTGGCATTTCTCTTGAAGCAAAAGGTACTTGATACCCTGGAATAGCAACTGCTTTTAATGTGGCTCTTCTTATTTCTCTTTTTGATCCTTCATCAAAAAATGCATAATTATACTTTATTCTCATATCATTTATCTCCCTTCCCAGTTTTACGAACACTATCTAATTCGGATTGGAAAGTAACATAGTGAGGTAACTTTAAGTGTGAAATAAAACCAGAAGATTCCACTGAATCAATACTTAATAGAACAAACTCTTCATCAGAAACTTTATATTTATTATCTTTTTTATTTAAACAATTATCCAATATACTCATTGCTATTGCTTTTGTTTCGTTTTGTCCGTAACATAATCCATATCCTATATTTAATTTTCTAACGTCTTTTCCAGTATCATCTTTATAGCAATATGGTATAAAACTTTCTACTTCTGTTACTTTTATTTCCCCAATATAATATTGTTCCTCTATGTCCTGTTCATCTACTAAAGGACTATCAATATATATTGGCAACATACCAACTCTAAGCTCCCCAACATTTGGATGATCATCTAATCCTGAAGTTCTTAATGCTGAATATCCTAATGAATTTACAGCTCCAGTCTGCCCTCTTGTTAATATTTGAAGTCGTTCACTTCTTTCAGTAGGAAATTCTAAACTTTTTTTAGTAACGTCCTTTGGCTCCTTATTATTTTCTTCATAATCCTTTAGTATCCCATCTTTTCTCAAATAATCTAATACTTTAGGTAATTTTCTTAAATTAATATCATATTCCTCTTCACCTATAGAATTCTCATATTCATTAATCCAATTTTCAGCATCCTCATTACTTTCATCTATTAAATCAAAATCTATTAATCTATGAGTATAATCATAAGATGCTCCTAAAATCTGTCCTCCTAATATGTCCTTAAAAGAAGCAGATATTCTTCTTTCAACAAACATACAATCTGATTCAGTTATTGAAGAATAATGTTTTCTTGGTAATGTTGATCTATATGCCCTAAGAAGAAAAACAGCTTCCTCAATATTCCCTTCCCCCTGTTTAATTGCAAGAGCTGCTAAATCCTCAGAATAAAGACTTGCTTCCGACATTACCATGTCAATTAATCCTCTCATTGATTTTTTTATACAATTTACACTTGCAACTTCTTTTCCTTTTAATCTTTCATATTTTAAGCTTTTTAAGGATTCCTCAATGGCTTTTGTTCCTCCCTTAACAGCTACATATCCCATGTTTATTCCTCCAATATGTTTATTTTTGTGGTTCTAGGTATACAAATAACTTGTCCATCGGAATCTAAGAATATGGAATCTACCCCCAAAGGATATTCTTTATTCTTATTTTCTCTTGCTTTTACCCAGCCATAATTTCCACTTATTTTTATATAATTTTTTTCTTTTATTCCAGGTCCACTAAGTTCTAATTCTTTTTCATCACTTATTTTCAAAACTTCCGCAATAATAGTTGCTGATAAATTTGGATCTATTAGTGTTCCCTCTTTTACTTTTTCATAAGCTTCCTTTAGCTTATCTATACTATCGCTTAATACAAAAACATAATCTGCTTCTTCTATTGGTTTAATCTTTGCATAAGTAATTTGGCTTATAGTACTAATAACATCAATACTATTGTCTGATACAACGTTAAAACTTACTTCAGCATCTAACAACATTAGCATTACTAATACAGTATTTTTATAACTTCTTATATTTAAATCTACTTTTTCTTCTTCATTTTTAACATTTTCAATACAACCAGGCCTTGCCATAGCATTAAGGACTTTTCTATATACTCCTTGAATATCATGTACCAAATCTATATTCATTTATTAACCTCCTAAACATCCATAGTTTTAAAATCAACTTTTGTTTTCATAATTCTTTTTGTTATTTCATTTTCGTAAGCGTTAATTTTCTTCTCTTCGTTAATTAATTTATTTTCCCAACTACCTACTTCCTGTAAATTACTATTATATGCAGCATCTATTATTGCTAAGTCCTTTGATAATTCCTCATTATCTCCAATTACTATTCCAAGACCTATTTTCCCATTTATTGCCACTTTAGTTTCTGTTACTAATACTTCACCTAAATAAAATAGCTCTTTTTTTGCTGTATCTCTTTTTTTAATCATCACTAATCCATGATTAGAATCCTCAATTATTTCAACATTATATTTATTATTGATTTCATCTGATAACATTTTTGCTAAATTATTTTTACTTCTAATTAAAATTTCAGTCCTTCTTTTTCTTTTCATTTTTTCTACCTCCTAACATTTTGAATTATATCTTGGTGCCATGTTAAGTAATAATAAATGTTTGTTAAGTACTGTAAAAATCATTTAATAAAAAAAAATTAGCAAAATAAAAATATTTTACTAATCCTTTTATAATCTATATTTAAATCTATCTCCTCTATAGTATGTTTCTGAATATTCTAAAGTAATTCCACTTTTTTTATCTATACAGTTACTTTCTAATTTAATCATAGGCACTAATTCTCCACACCTAAAAATCTCTCTCTCCTTTTTTGTAGGAAATTCTACTGTTATTAATCTTTTAGTGCTATCAAGATTTCTAAATTCATGCTTATTATAATAATCAAAAATTGATTTTATTTTCTTACCATCCACATAAATATTAGGAAATAAATTCTTTCTAATATATGATACATGAATTGCTATAGGCTCATTATTTACAACTCTTAACCTGCTTATTTTATATATTTCTTCATTTTCTTTTCCATGTAACTCATTGTATATTTTTTTATTATATGCTATTCTCTCACATTCAATATTTATAGTTTCTATTTTCTTACCCAATTTAATCATCTTTTTTGTGAAGCTTTCTTTCCCACTTAAAACAAGTTCAATAACATCAGCTTTAGGTCTTAGATAATATCCTCTCCCCTGATAAGCATAAACGTAACCCATAGCCTCTAATTTTTCATAAACCTTTCTTACCTCAATTCTTGTTACTCCATATAAAGCTGATAATGTACTGGCTGAAGGGAGTTTATCATTTTCCTTATATCTTCCTTCCTTTATATCAATAATAAGATCATCCATAATAGTATTTTCATTTTCTTTATATCGCATATTTTCTTACCTCATTTTTTATTAACATAAATATAAAATATTAAAGTTATAATATGATAATATTTTTGTTATTTTTATGTAAAATAAAAAGGAGAAAATTTCCTTATAGAAATTTTCTCCTCTTATGGCTAATTAATTGTCCTCTTCTTCTTCATCCTCTTCTTCTTCAAATCTGCCTGCTCTTAATGTCATTTCATATATTTTATTAGCTAATTCATTATTATAACTATTTTTCTTAGCACGCCATTGCCAATTACCTGACATTGTTGATGGGAAGTTTATTCTAGCATCATTTCCAAGATTTAAGAAATCCTGCATTGGTGCAATTGCAACATTTGCTATGCTATTCCAAATTCCTCTTAAAAATCCCCAATTATATCCTTCTTCCTCATTTAATCCTAAATATAATTTTGCTTCAGCAGCTTCTTCTTTACTTCCTGTTTCAGTAAACCATCCTAAGAAAGTATCATTATCATGTGTTCCTGTATAAGCTATACAATTTGTATTATAGTTATGTGGAAGGAAATCATTTTTACCATCACCTGATCCAAAAGCAAATTGAAGAACCTTCATACCTGGATATCCTGTTTCTTTTAAAAATTCTACCAATGAATCTGTTTGGAAACCAAGATCTTCAGCAATTATTTCAACTTCTCCTAATTCTCTTTTAATTGCATTGAATAAATCTATTCCTGGTCCTTTTATCCATTCACCATTTACTGCTGTCTCATCACCATATGGAATTTCCCAATATGCCTCAAAGCCTCTAAAATGATCTATTCTTAATACATCATATAATTTTAAGCTTTCTCTTATTCTTGATATCCACCAACTATATCCTTGATTTCTCATATTATCCCAATCATATATTGGATTTCCCCATAATTGTCCTGTTTCAGAAAACATATCAGGTGGGCATCCTGCTACAAATTTAGGTGTCATTGTATTATAGTCCATTTTGAAATTGCTAGGTTGACTCCATGCCTCTACACTGTCTTCAGCCACATATATTGGTATATCACCAATTATTTTTATTCCTAGAGAATTTACATATTCCTTTAAATTAGCCCATTGAGAGAAAAATAAGAATTGAACAAAATTCCAGTATTCTATGTTATCTGCAAGTTTTTCCTTGTAATAGTCCATAGCCTCTTGTTTTCTTAACTTTATATCTTCATCCCAATTACTCCATGAAACAAGTTTAAAATGATTTTTTACTGCCATATATAATGAATAATCATCTAGCCAAAAAGCATTTTTATTTTTAAAATCTTTAAATTCTTCTCTTAACTCTTTAAGTCCTTTGCTCTTTTTAAAATTAGAATATGCTTTCTTTAACACTTTATTTTTCACTTTAAAAATTAAAGCATAATCAATTTTTTCACTATCTTTTCCATAGTCCTCATATTTATATTCTGATTCTTTTAATAATCCTTGTTCACATAATATATCAAAGTCTATAAAATACGGATTCCCAGCAAATGCAGAAAAACATTGATATGGAGAGTCTCCATAACTTGTGTGTCCTACAGGCAACATTTGCCAATACTTTAATCCTGATTTACTAACAAAATCAGAAAATTTATATGCTTCCTTACCAAATGTTCCTATACCAAATTTTCCCGGTAATGAAGCTATATGCATTAATACTCCAGCACCTCTTTCCATAATAATTCATCCTCTCTTATCTTAATTTCTATTTATACTATTACATGATTCTCTTATTAACAATTTTGTATCTAAAATGATATGTTGATTCTTCTCTTTTCCATTTAATAATCCTAAAAGTAATTTTGCACTTTTTTCTGCAATTTCTTTTTTGGGTTGGCTGATGGTGGTGATTCCAGGATTATAAAATTCGCTTACATCCATACCATCAAAACCAATTAAGGAAATATCCTTCCCAACTATTAATCCTTTATCGCTTATTGCTTTTGCAGCTCCAATTGCCATTACATCTGAAATAGCAAATACTGCTGTGAAATCTTTTCTTGAATTTAATGCTTTACTCATTACTCTATAAGCAGTTCTTGAATTATAGTCACCTATTAACATATTTTCTGTTTCAAACAATATATTACTATTTTCAAGTGCTTTCTTATATCCTTTAAGCCTTGACCAACTTATACCTAAATCATTTTCATCACCAATAATAACCAGTATTCTTTTGTGTCCTAATTCAATTAAATAGTTTGTGGCTTTATAAGCTGATTCTAAGTTATCAATACCTACAGAAGAATATCCATCATCATCTTTACCAAACAATGTGTTTACTGACGTTAACACAACAGGAACTTCTAAAGCTTCTAATCTTTCCTTTTTAACTGTTTCAAAATTACCACCTAAACATATTACTCCCTGAAGTCTCTTTTCCTTTATAAATGATTGAAGCGTATCCATATCATCTCCAAAATTATAATCGTTTTGTTCTAATATCATGGTGTATTTAGATTCATTAATTATATTTCCAATTATACTTGTCATTTCTGAAAAAAGTGGATTAAATACTCCTTTTACTAATAATCCTATATTATTAGTATTGTTCTGTTTAAGCATTCTAGCACTATTATTGGGTATGTAATTACTTTCCTTAATTACTTTCATTACCTTTTCTCGTGTACTTTCTTTTACGTCTTGATGATTATTTATCACCCTTGAAACTGTACTTACCCCAACCCCAGATAATTTTGCTATATCTCTTATATTCATTTGCTTTCCCTCCCTGGAATATTTATCACACTTGAATATGTAACAATAGTTACAGTAACTATTGTTACGCGGTACTAATTGGTACCGGTACCAATTGTTAGCCCATAAAAATTCCTACCGATAAGGATAGGAATTTTTATATAATTTTCAATATAATCTATTAACCTTTTACTGAACCTGCTGTTAATCCAGTTGCAATAAACTTCTGTAATCCCATAAATAATAGTACTACAGGTACAGATGCCATAACTGCTGCTGCTGAATATTGTGTCCAGTTTGCAGAGAATTTATCCTTAATAAAGGATCTCATACCAGTTGCAACTGTTTGTACCTCTGGATTCTTAAGTAACGCTGAACTGAATATGAATTCACTATATGCATTTATAAATGAGAATAAGAATATAACTAATATCATATTTCTCATTAATGGTAATATTATCTTAATAAATACTTGCATAGTTGTAGCTCCATCTACATAAGCAGCTTCTGTTAACTCCTGAGGAATACCATCCATATATCCTTTCATAAGCCATATATTATAAGCGCTACCACCGCAAAGCAATAAAATTATTACAAATATATTATCAGTACCATTTACCGGTATAAAATCTCTTAAATTAATACATACTGTTAAAATTGCTGGCAAAGCCATTGTTGTAGGGAACATTTGTAATATTAACAAACTCATTAGTCCCTTACTTCTCATAAAGAATCTTAACTTTGAAAATGCAAAAGCTGCTGGCATTGTAATTGCTACTTGAATTACAGAAACAGATATACATAATATTAGTGAGTTTTTAACCCATACTAAGAAATCAGTATCTTTAATTACATTTATATAATTATCAAATGTAACAGATTTAGGTAATAAATTAGTTGTTGCAAATCCTGTTCCTTCTGTTAAAGATGCAGATACAATTGCAAACATTGGGAAAATAACTATTGCTACAAAAATCCATAATACTATTCTTGAAAGCCAAGCTACTCTTCTCTCTTTTGGTGATATTTTTTCTTCATATTTATATACTTGTTCAGTATTATTTACTGTAGTTTGCATCTTAATCTACCTCCTCAAATTGTCCAGATAACTTCATTTGATAATATGAAATAAATGCTAATAGTATAAATATTAATATACTGATTGCTGCAGCTATATTATACTTACCATTTACTGTTGACAATTTATAGTTAACAGATGCAAGAATATCAGTAAATCCAGCATATTGTGTATTTGGTCTTGCTGGTCCACCACTAGTAATCAAATATGCTGATCCAAAGTTATTGAAGTTAAATGCAAAAGATGAAATTATTAATGGATATGCTGTTTGAGCTATTGATGGTAATGTAATCTTTACAAACTTAGTTAATGCACTAGCACCATCAACATCAGCTGCTTCATAATATGTTTCTGGTATAGCAGCTAAAGCCCCTAAACAAATATTCATCATATATGGGAATCCAAGCCAGATATTAACGAAACATAATGCTATTCTTGCCCATGTTGCGTCAGTTAACCATGGAATTGGATCACTTATAATTCCAATATTGAAAAGTAAATTATTAATTGCACCATAGCTTCCATTTAATAATCCTTGCCAAGATAAAATAGCAACTGCAACTGGAAGAGCCCATGGAATTATTAATATTGCTTTATATACTCCTCTTTCTTTAATATTTGGATTATTTAATAACATTGCAGCAAAAAGTCCTACAAAGAAAGAACCTAATGTTGAAATGATTGCAAAAATAATTGTCCATCCAAATACAGGAAAGAATACTTCTTTAAATGGTCCTCTTATTACTTCTATAAAATTTGCAAATCCAACCATTTCTACTTGATCAGATTGTATAAATAGTGTCTTATTGGTAAAAGCCATCCATACTGTATAGGCAATTGGTAATATTGTAAATATTATTATTGTTATCATTGCTGGTGCCAAATACCTTAGAGCTTTACCGGTTTCTGTCTTTTGCTTAACAGCTTTCATATTAATTCTCCTTTCAAAGATAACTTATAAGTAATTTTAGAGGGGACTGAATCCCCTCTTGTTTTAATATTACATAAGCAAGAATATTATTTAGCTTGTTCAATTCCTTGCTTCATTTGCTCAACAATCTTAGTTCCTGCTTCTTGAGCTGTTTGTGTACCTGCTAATAATTGTTTTAAGTTATCTGCTCCTGGAGTCCACATTTGTTGAACTTCTGGTATATTTGGCATTGGTACTGCATTCTTAGTAGCTTCTACAAATACAGATGCATATTTGTTTGCTTTGAATTTATCACTTTCTTGACCTTTCTTAGTAGCAGGAAGTCTGTTACCTTTTTCTATTAAGATATCGTTTGTATTTTCATTTAAGTATTTCATTAATTTCCAAGCTAAATCTTTGTTTTGTGATTTAGAGTTAACGAATGCTGCTTGTACACCCATAAATGGTTTCATTGTTCCACCAGCTAATGTTGGTAATGGTTCAATTCCTAAGTTAATATCTTTACAATCTCCAACAGACCATGGTCCTGAAATATAGAAAGAAGTTTCTCCAGCTTTGAATTTTTCTTTTGCTATATCATCTGTAATATCAGCTGCAAATAATTTCTTTTCAGTAACTAACTTTTGAATGAAATCAAGTCCCTTAACTGCTCCTTCATTTCCTAATCCAATATCTTCTTTATCTAATGTACCATTATTATCTTTAAATACATATCCACCATTTGCTGATAAGAATCCATAAGTTAAGTAGAAGTCAGTAGCATTAAACATGAAGCTACCACTGTCTGCAACTTCTTCCATTGTCTTAGGAGCTTCTTTTACCTTATCTTTGTTATAGAATAAAGCTACACATTCTGCTGATAGTGGAACTGCCATTTGTTTTCCACCAATAGTAATAGCATCAATTGATCCTTCAGATGCATAATCATCTTTGTTTATGAAGTCAGATGGAACTTCTTCTAAAACTCCTGCCTTATTATAAGTTCCTAAGTTATCATGTGCTAGTCCATAATAAATGTCTGGTCCTTTAGAACTTTGTAATGTAGTGATAGCTGCTTGCATTTCACCCTTGTCTTCGTTTACAGTAACGTCAACGTTATTTTCTTCTCCCCATTTTTGTGCTACTTCTCTAATAGCATCAACTTCTGCAGTTGATAAGTGAGACCATACTAATAACTTTTTCTTTTCTCCTGAATCTTTTGAAGTACTATCACTTCCACATCCTAAAAATGCTGTAGTCATAACCATTGTAGCCATTACAGCTGCTAAAATTCTTGTACGTTTGCTCATTTTTATTCCTCCTCAATATCTTATATTAAAACCTGTTATAGGCTTTATAAGCTTGTTTTTGTAACCGAACACATAATAATTTATACATCCTCGGTATCGTTCCCAAATTTATTTTACTACACTCTGCAAACATTTTCAAGGTAGATTTCCTATATTTTTAAATATTTTTTTCGTGTTCTTTCCACAAAGTGTATATTATTTTAAAAATTGTAGCTTCATTAAAATTTCTCAAATCAAACTTGGTATATTTTTGTATTTTATCCAGTCTATATATTAGCGTGTTTCTGTGTATGAATAATTCTTTTGATGCTTCACTTAAATTTAGTCCACTTCTAAAAAAAACATCAATAGTTTTTATCATTTCTTCATCTACCTTCTTAAAGCCTTTTTTAAATTGCTTTACAATATCATTTTTTGTTTCATCACCAATTTTATCAATTATTTCTTCAAACATTAGGTCTTTATCACTTAAAATGTTTTCTTCACAATTAAATTTTCTTGCTACACTTATCTTTAAGTTTGATTTTTTTATTTCACTTGTTAATTCACTATAGTTAGTAATATAAGAATAGTATATTATGGTTTTACAAGATATATTACTCTCAATTGTATGTGAAATACTTACTGCATGTTCATAAATATCATCTAAATTACCAATAACTAAAATTTTATTATCATAAGAAAATGTTATTATTTCCTCTTGATCATAACCTTCTTTTATTAATTCAAAGGCTTCATGAGTTTTAGTATCTACATATATACACAATACCCCTATCCTTTTCAAAAGCCAAGGATATTTTTCCTCTAAATCGTCTCTATTTATTTTTTCACCAGTAATTATGTTTTTAATTAGTAAACTTTTTTCATCATTTATTTCAATAATACTTTTTGATATGTAAAATTTCAAAAGTGGTAATGCATTTTCATCTTTCTTATTTATTGTAATTTTATATTCAATATCATTAATAATTATGGTATCAATAAAAACATCTTTATTACTTTTAAAGCTAGGAGTTTCATATAAAACCCCTAGCTCATTTTCAAACCTAAAAGATATTTTTGATATACCATTAATGTTCTTCATTAGATCATTAATTTTTCCCATCAAATTACCTCTAACTATATAATTCTTCCTTCAGTTTCTTTATTAAATATGTGAATCTTATTAGAATCAAAGTGTATCTTAGCTTTTTCTCCAACCTTTAGGTCAGTTGTTCCATTTACTCTTACTGTAAATGTTGTAGAACCAACTTTTGTATAAATATAGCTTTCAGAACCCATTAATTCAATTACTTCTACGGTTGCATTTGCAACTTGAGATGGATTTTCAGCAATAAGGTCTTTATTATCGTCTAAGTTTTCAGGTCTAATACCAAAAGTAACTGTTTGACCTTCTATTTTTTGTTCTTTTGCTACTTTAGCATGCTCTGCAGTTAATTCAATCTTTTGATCTTCAAATACTGCATAAGCTTTATCCCCTTCAAATTTAACTTGTCCATCAAAGAAATTCATTTGAGGGCTTCCTATAAAACTAGCAACAAATATATTTGATGGATAGTTGTATATATTTTGTGGTGTATCAACTTGTTGAATAACTCCATCCTTCATAACAACAATTCTTGTACCCATTGTCATAGCTTCTGTTTGGTCATGAGTAACATAAATAAATGTTGTTTGTAATTTATGATGCAATTTAGCAATTTCAGTTCTCATTTGTACTCTTAATTTAGCATCTAAGTTTGATAAAGGTTCATCCATTAAGAATACTTTAGGATTTCTTACTATAGCTCTTCCAAGGGCAACTCTTTGTCTTTGACCTCCTGATAAAGCTTTTGGTCTTCTTTCTAATAAATGTTCTATATCAAGAATCTTTGCAGCTTCTCTAACTTTTTTATCTATTTCATCCTTTGGAACTTTTCTTAATTTTAATGCAAAAGCCATATTATCGTATATTGACATATGTGGATACAATGCATAACTTTGGAATACCATTGCTATATCTCTTTCCTTTGGTTCCATATCATTAACTAATTTATCCCCTATATATAACTCACCTTTTGAGATACTTTCAAGTCCTGCTATCATTCTTAAAGTAGTTGATTTACCACAACCAGATGGTCCTACAAAAACTATAAATTCCTTATCTTCAATTTCAAGATTGAAATCTTTAACAGCAGCCACATCTCCAGGGTATATTTTCCATATATTATTTAATTTTAAACTTGACATTATTTATTCCTCCTTAAATCATTATACTCTAATTATAGCTTATTAAACTGTTTACATCTACTGTAAAAGGTTACAAAACCATTTTTATGTTTTTGTAACTTTCTCTAGTTTTATTCTAAAATTTTAAATTCTCTTGGATTTAGATTACCTATATCTTTGAATTTCCCATCTATGTTTAATTGAAGATAATAATTATGACTATTATTATTAATTGCTATTATCATCTTTTCATCTTCATAACTTCTTGAAAATACTAAAACATTATCCTTGCAATATAATATTTTATAATCTCCATATATTAAAACTTTATTATCTTTTCTAAATTTTATCATCCTTTTATAGCAATTATATATTTCTTGATTTTGCCTTTCTTTTTCCCATATCATACATTTCCTTGAATATGGATCCTGTGCACCTGTCATGCCAACTTCATCACCATAATATATATATGGTACTCCTATATAAGTAAATTGAAACTCAATTGCTAGCTTCATTTTATCAATATCTTCTCCACATTCAGTTAGAAATCTTGGAGTATCATGGCTACCAATAAGATTCCACATTTGTCTTGAAATACTATCCATATACAAGCTTCTATTTAACGCTAATACACTACTAAATTCCTCAGCACTAATTGAATTTCTACCAAAGAAATCAACCATAGCTAACTTAAATGGATAATTCATAATGCTATCCATTTGATCTCCCCTAAGAAAACTGCTTGCTTCGTGCATGATCTCTCCAATTATTACTGCATCTTTATTAGCTTTTTTTACTCTCTTTTTAAATGCTCTCCAAAAGTCATGATCAATTTCATCACAAACATCTAATCTCCATCCATCTATACCTACTTCTTTTATCCAATATTCTGATACTTTTAATAAGTACTCTCTTACTTCTTCATTATTAGTATTTAATTTAGGCATATTTCTATGATTATCTCCAAAAGTATAATATGTGTTTCTACTTTCTGTTACAGGAAAAGAATCTACAAAATACCAATCTACATATTTTGATTTTTCCTGATTTTTTAACAAATCTTGAAATGCAAAAAAATCTGACCCTGAATGATTAAATACCGCATCTAATACTATTCTTAATCCTTTTTCATGACACTTATTTACAAGTTCTTTTACCTTTTCTAAATCACCAAATTCTGAATCAATTGCATAATAATCAGTTATATTATATTTATGTGCTGTATTAGATTGAAATATAGGTGTTAAATATATTAGTGTTACTCCTAAATCCTTTAAATAATCTAATTTATCTATAATACCTTGAATGTCTCCTCCAAATCTAGATTTAAATGTTAAATTTACATCTCCCCATTTCATTGTTCCTTTTGGATTAATGCTTTCATCTCCATTATTAAATCTATCTACAAATATTTGATAAGCCACTGATTCTTGTAGCCACTGACTTTCTTCATATAAATCACCTTTGGCAATATATGCATATTGGAAAGGAGTTATATCAAAAGAACCTGCATTGCCTACTCTTATTCCTCTTTCATCATAAATATATTGATTTCCATCATTGTCAACTAATTCAAAAAAATATTTATATCTATTTCTGAATAATGATATATCCCCTTGGAAGAAAGTAAACAGATCTGTTTCGGCTGTAATTTCTAATTCTTTAAATTCAAAAGGATTGCTTTCATCATATCTATCTTTATAGAACACTTTGCAAACATTTACATCATCTTTAGCAACTTTTATTCTAACAGTTAGAGTATTAATATCCTTTCCATAAGCATATGGTGTATCTGGTATATGAAAAATAGCATGTTTATTCATAATTTTTACCTCCTAAACAATTATTAAATTTACCTTTATTATAACAATTGAATAATATTATTTTTGTATATATTTGATAATATTTGTCTATAATCTATCCAAAATATGATTTTTATATTATAATATTGTTAAATTTATTAGTAATTGGAGTTGATGAAATGTATGAAATTTTTGAATCAGATGAATATTTTTTCAATAATGATGTTTTTGTAATTATTGAAGCTAAGGATAAAAATAAACTGCTTTCTTTAATAGAGCAAAAGCATACTTGGGAAACAACTGATAAAATTCCTGTAGCCACCAAAAGAAATGATTTAATTATTTGGAATGCCATTTTCACAAGAGAAATAATTAGAAAGGGACCTTCTAAACAGTATTTACACCCAATGTATAATAAATTCTATAAATCTATACTAAGTTCAACAGATTTATTATCTCTTCAGAAATTAGAAATTACTATGGCAATGGCTTACTTTGACATTTTAGTAAACTTTGTTGAAGTAACAGATAATTTTATTATTAATAAAATTGTTAGTTATCTTTATACCCATATTGAAAATCATCTTTCTTTAGAAGAAATTGCTGAAGATCTGAAAATATCCACAGGGTATCTTTCATCATGCTTTAAAAAAAATATGGGTATATCTGTAATGAATTATTATAAAAAAATAAAAATTGAAAGGGCAAAATCTTTATTATTAAGTAGTAATAAAAGTATTCTTGAAATTTCAACTCTTCTTGGCTTTTGTGATCAATGCCATTTTAGTAAGACCTTTAAAAGCATAGTTGGAATTTCCCCTACAAAGTATAAAAATCAGCCTATTTCATAAAAAATCTGCTCCAGGTTATTCTCCTGTAGCAGATTTCATACTATTTTTTAATTATTGGATAACATACCTCAGTAACAAATTCTTCTGGATTTTGTGTTTGATTAGGACTTACATGATAAATGCAAAATGACAATCCATTAAATTCATATCCATTTTCTACAACCCAATTGGCAACAGCTTCATTCACTTCATTTATTTTTTCATAACTACCTTTGTATGTGGCTGAAGCAATTTCAATTGGTGCTACTTTTTTAAATTCTACATTTTCTGTATTCTCATAAGTTCCTTTTACTGATATTTGTACTTCTACATCTACATCCCTTTCTTTATATTCTCCATCATGAAAAATAGCTAAAGAATAACATGGATCATCAAATTTAATTTTTAGCGTTTCTGTTTCCTTCATTAATGTGCTCCATAAAATACCTTCTTTATTATAAGATTGTATAATCTTCCTAACACTTGCAACATTTCTCTCTGGCAATGTTTTTAAAAGAACATTATATTTCATAACATTATCATCCCTTTCTAATTCATTCAAAGTAGTTTCTAATAGTTTTAGTTTTTCCTCTAATAAATTTTTTTCTTCTATGACTTCCTTTTGCTTTATTTGTAGATAATTTTTTAACTTAACAGGATTATTATATTCCATTAATATCTCAATAATCATAGCCAAACTGAAACCCATGTCTTTTAAGGCTGTAATTCTATTGGCTATTGGTAATTGATTCTCGCTATAATATCTATACCCTGTAAATTTATCAATATTCTCCGGTATTAATAATCCTATTTCATTATAATGTCTTAACATCCTGATGCTGATTCTTGATAATTTTGAGAAATCCCCTATTTTTAACATATCATTATACCTCACATATATGTGTTTTTGAGCTCAATATTAGTATAAAGTATATCATAATGTTAGAGTCAACCTATTAATAAACTTTTCATAAAATAGAAAGTGAAACTTATATTTAATACATACTATCAGCCACTGGTTACCTTGCTTATTCCTCTTTTTTACGAAATAAAAAAGTACCAAATGCCATAACTGAAAGTATCAGTCCTGAATATACCCATAAATTCATGTTATCCCCCGTTTCAGGAATATTGGATTCCCTTGTTTCTTCATCATTCTTATTAATTTGCTCTATTTGTTCATTCTTCACAGGCACCTTTTCCACTTCTGCCTCATTATTTAAGTCCTTTGCTCCAAGTACTTGTCCTTCAATGATAAATGATTTCTGAATTTTTCCTTTATAAAATGCACCTACACCTATAATATCTATTGTAGCTTTCCCAGGATCTGTATTATTAGTATAAGATAAAATATAGTCTGAACCCTGTTTTAATGTATAATCGCCATCTTTTATCTCCACTTTTGGTTCAATTGCATATCCTGAATAACTCTGATTTGCAACCTCTGAAACCTGAATTTTATCTGTAAATTCTGAAGCATTAGCCTCATATCTAATATGGGTAGGATCATAAGAAATACTTACATCTCGAATCTCTCCATTGAATTCTATATTCTTATCTTTATCGTAAGTATAAGTTCCTGGTATATCTGAAAATAATCCTTTCACTGTTACAGACACATAGTTTTTAGCACCTGCTGCTTTTATATTCTTAAGAAGGCTATTTGCTATCGCATCTCCTGCATCATCAAAGGCATAAAACTTATACGTTTTATCTTCCTGAGGAATCAAAACTCCATATCCAGATTTCTGGCATGTTGACATAAGTGTACAGTTTATACTATGTCCCACCGCTCCTGCCCCTTTACAATTTCCACAAATCAAAATTCCTTCAACAGTTCTCTCTTCTGCAGCATTTACTTTAATTCCTGTAAATGCTAGAATAACTCCCAAAAACAAAACTAATGTCAGACATATGCATTTTATTGAATTTTTCTTCTTCATTCTTGTTCCCCCTACCATACTTTATTTTTCTTCCATTGTACTAACTTTTATAATGTCATTCTCTAGAATTCCACTTACAGCTACAGAGATCTTCCTATATTTTTCTGTATTCCTTAATATTTTATAAGCTAGCTCCTGTCCCTGTGCATCAAAGGCATACCATCTGTACCCCTCATTACTTTTTACTGCCAATCCATATCCACTCTTTCTGCAGTCATCCATAAGAAGACAGTCTATGGTATCTTCTTCTGGTCCAGGTATCTCAGAACAATCCTTATCTATTATATAGCCATTGAATCCCTGTCCCTCCTCTTTAGAATCACTTCCCTTTACCTGAGAATCACCCCAATCATTTTTTCAAGTATAGTTTTACTTTCTTCTACTGAAGTATTGTTCTCATGAATCTCAGTTTCATTATTATCCTCTTCTTTACTGCTTATTTTTTCTTCTTCCAAATTGTTGTTCTGTGCTTTCTCTTCACCTTTATGAATTTCCGTATAAGATTGTATCTCTTCCTCTTCAACTGAAGCTGTATTATCAGTAATGTTTTTATCTCCATCCCGCTCTCCACAGGCAACTAATGCTAAAGTGCATAGCATTATCCACATAATAAAAATAAATAACTTCTTTCCTTTCATGTTCAATTTCCTATACTACTATAGAGCTCTCTCCATAAATCCTTTTTCCATTTTATATAATGTTTTAATATACTTTCTAAAATATAAATCATGTGTACTAACTAAAACTGCTGTACCCTTGTTACTAATTTTACTGAATATTTTCATAACCTCTTCTCCATTATCTCTATCTAAACTATCTGTAGGTTCGTCTGCAATAATTAATGAAGGATTATTAATTATTGCTCTAGCTATAGCTACACGTCTCATTTCTCCGCCAGATAATTCATAGGGAAAAGAATTTTTCATATCAATTAACCCTACTTGGTCTAATATTTCCTCTGCTTTTTTTCTTATATTTATATTATCTTTACTATTTGAAAGATAATATGGCATACATACATTATCTAACACATTGAAATTATTAAATAAATTCTGTCCCTGAAGAATATATGAAATCTTACTGTTACGCAAATCAGATTTTTTATTAAAAGATAAATTGTGCATATTTTCTCCATCAATAATTATCTTTCCATTTGAAGGCTCAAGTATTCCGCCCATCATGTTAAAAAGAGTACTTTTGCCACTACCTGATTCGCCTGTTATACCAATATAATCCCCTGAATTAATGTTAAAAGTTACATTATTTACTGCTAAAAAGCTTTTGCCATTTCTAAAATATTCTTTACTTAAATTCTCTACATTAATTATCATTATTAACTCTCCTTTATTAAGGACGCTGGATCATTGAAATTAATTTTTATAATAGCTAAGGTAGCTGAAATTAGAGACGTAATAATTACTAAAGCCATACATTTGAAAATAATAAAAATATTTTGTATAATTGATGGAGATAAGAATGGAAACCCAAACCAGGACCTAATATAATTACTAAAAGACTGCACAAAAACTTCACCAAATAAAACTCCAATTATTCCTGCTGTAAATCCCATGTATAGTACTTCCCCTAAAATAATCAATAATACTTGTTTTCTTTTTCCACCTATTGAATATAAAATTCCAAACTCCCGTCTTCTATTGTAAACATTAGTGGAATAGAGGCCTATTATACCAATTCCCCCAATAGTCAATAGAAGTACCTTTAACACATTAAAAATACCAGAAAACTTACTTACTGTATCTCTAATTTCTACTGTTAAACTATCAGATGTAAAAACTTTAATATCTTCATCTTTAATTTCCTCTTGAATTAATTTCTTAATTTTTTCTGTTTCCTTTACATCCTTTACTTTTAAATAATAAGCAGATACTGGTGCCTTTTTATTTGCTGATGAAAAGTTATACTCCACCTTAGGATTTTTTAGCAAATCATTTGCTGTATCATAACTCAAAAAAACGCTTCTATCATAACCCATTCCTGACTCATCCAACTTGTACACTACCTTATATTTTTCCCCCAAAAATAGTGCTTCTTCTCCTACATTGTAATTCATGGCACTTCCAACTATTACTTCATTTTTCTTTAAGCTATCAGTATATTCATCTTCAATCCAAGGCTCAATTACAAAGTCAGTATTATAATCAATAGCAATCAATTGTGACTTCATATCGCAACAAGATTCATTAGATAAAGATGCAATGTAAAGCTGTGGTGAAACTGCCTGCACTCCATCTATTGATTGTAAAGTATCTAACCAATCCTTATTAAAATATACTGTACATGCTTCTCCAGAAAATAAGGCATCCTCTACTTCACTAGCATATCCCTTTGGAACAACAATAATATCTGCTCCTATTCTATCTATCATTCTATTAATTCCATTATTCAAACAAATTAATATATATGAAGATAAAAAAGCTGTCATTGATATTAATATTAATATAGATAAAAAGTATATTTTTTCACCAAATTTATTTCTAATACCTTTTAAAATAATTCTATTTATTGTAATTCTCTTGAAATTCTCCTTACTTTTCATTTTTATTTACCTTAATTAAGTATATTAAGTAGGCCAACGAAAATATAATTATACTTGAAGATATTAAATAGACTGCTGGAAAGGTAAGGCTTACGCATTTCATAGTTACAGCCTTGCACCCTCCAATTAATATTTTAGGTATTAAAATTGCTACCAATCCATAAAAAATATTAAGAATTGAAAGTACTTTCTGTTCTCCTAAATCTTTGAATATAAAAATTAATAAAGCGGAAACAACAATCAAAATACCAATACCTATTAATGCTCTAGTTGACCAATAGCATTTCATTACCTTTTCTGTTGATTCACATACCTTAAATAAAGTTTGCGGCCCAATTATTAATAAAACACCACATATTAAATTAAATAAGCCAAATATGACTCTGATTTTTTTCATTTTATCACCCTCAATTTATTTCAGAAAATGTCTTTGTTTCTTTACTATAAACTACCCCATCAGGCACATTATCTAATTTCACATAAGAATTTTCTGTATATTTCTCTAAATCTAATGAAGAATCAATATCTCCTATTTTCTGTAATTCTTCAAAGGAACTTTCAAAGGTTTTTCTTCCTTTACTAATTGATGGTTCGTAACTAAAGGATGCTAATATTGCTCCATTACTTTTTGCATCACCACTCATATAACCTTTTTCAATTTGTAATCTTGCTGCCTCTTCAGGCTCTGCTTCTATAAATGCTGCTGCTTTTTGCATAGCTCTTGTATATGCTTCAGCCCCTTTTTTATTTTTCTCTATTAACTCTCTTGATACATAAGCTTGGCAGCAATATTCATCAATAAATTTTTCATCTGTTGTTGTATCAAGTATTTTAGTAAAACCATATGAATTTTCAGCTTTTGTTGCAACTGGATCATGTATTCCAATAACATCCACTGCTCCGTTATCTAAGGCAGCAGGCAAGTCAGACATTGCATATGCTACAAATTCTACATCAATACTATTTTTTTTCATGTTTAATCCAATATTATTTAATTTACGTTTTAAGTTGACTACACTAGAATCGCTTAATGACGGTACCCCTATTGTTTTTCCTTTAAAATCTTGTAAAGATGTAATATTGGATCCTTTTTTAATATAATATTTTGTACAACCAGTATGTAATCCTGTTGTAAAGCTAATATTTAAACCATTAGATATTGGCTGTATTAAACTCCCTGTTAATCCATAAGCAGCATTTATTTTCCTTGCAGTTAAAAGATCTGCTGCTTGATTTACTTCTGCTTCTACAAGTTCATATTTTAATCCCTCGTTATTAAACTCTTCATCAAAATATCCATTTATTATTGCAATATGAACTGGTGCAAGACATAAACTTTCCTTACCAAGAAGTATTTTCACAGTAGTATCTTCAGAATTATTAGCTTCCTGATTCCCTTCAGTATTGCCACATCCCACAGTAAATAAAACAAACATTAATGTTAGTAACATAGTTAATATTTTTTTTCTTTTTCCCATAATTTATCCTCCTACAAATAGTATGCTGGCTCATTTACTTCCCCTGCAAAATTTAAAATTTTAAGTATTTCATTTCTATAATATAAAAATATATCTTGACTTCTTACCCTTGGCCTTGAAATATCTATATCTATTATCTTCTCTACTTTAGCTGGTCTAGGAGTCATAACAACTACTCTATCAGATAAATATATTGCTTCATCAACATCATGAGTAACCATTATCATGGTCATATTATGTTCCTTCCATATTCTAAGTATTTCATCCTGCATGTTCATTCTTGTAAAGGCATCTAAAGCTCCTAAAGGTTCATCTAAAAGCAACACCTTTGGATGTCCAACTAATGCCCTTGCTAGAGATGCCCTTTGGCACATTCCACCTGAAAGCTGATGTGGAAAAGATTTTTCAAATTCTTCAAGCCCTACCAATTTAATAAATTCATCTACATCCCCTTTTCTTTCTTTATATACTCCTCTAGCTTTCAATCCAAAAGCAATATTATTGCGTATGGTAAGCCATGGAAATAGATTTGCCTCTTGAAATACAAACCCTCTTTCATAACTAGGTTTTTTTATCTTTTCACCATCTAAAAAAATAGCGCCTTTATCAACAACATTTAACCCAGCAATAGCCCTTAATAATGTAGATTTTCCACAGCCTGAAGGTCCTATTAGAGATATAAACTCTCCTGGCTTTATTTCAAGATTTAAATCATTTAAAGCTACAAGTTTACTTCCATCAGCATTACTAAAGGTTTTTCCTGCTCCTTGAACACTTATTGCACCTACCATTTTATTACCCCCTTTTGCCAAACAAGGATTTTATCTTTAAGCTTAAATAATAAAGATATTATAATGGTACATATTCCAGCTAAAAGTATTAATCCTGCGTAGACGTTTGGATAAAGCATTAATCCTTTTTGCCAATTTATATACCATCCTATTCCACTTTTACATCCAAACATTTCTGCTGTAACCAGAGTTACAAAAGACCCGCAAGTAGCATAGAATATTCCCAGAAATATTTGTGGCATTGCAGCAGGTACTCCTACCTTAAATATTTTATATGGAGTATTAGCACCTAAAGTGTCTGCTGCTTCAAAGAAAGAATTCTTAACATTTTGTATTCCACTACTTGTCATTAATGTAATAGGAAACCAAGAAGCTAATGCTACTAAAAAAACAGCCGCTTGATAGGATGTAGCAAATAAAGATAATACTAATGGTGACCATGCTGTTGCTGGAATTGGTCCAATAACTTTTGTTATTGGGGTAATCCAATAATTAGCCTTTTTATTAAATCCAATTAAAACACCTGTAGCAAAACCTAATATAGCACCAAATAAAAAACCTGTACCTAGTAATTTAAAAGAATACAGTACACATTGCACTAATAATTCTCTATCTTCCACAAACACTCCAAACACTCTATCTAAAGATGGGAAAAACAATACAGGAAGTAATACAAACTTAACTGTTATTAGATTAATAATATTTAGTACTAATATAGCTGCCCCATACAGTGGTCCCTTTTCTTCTAATTGAGTTCTAACTTTTTTTATTACAAAACTAAACAAATAAAATATAATATAAATTACTAATAGAATTATGAGAAAATAAGTATAATATGATTTACCAGCTATAGGATGAAGGATAGAATTGGGTATAGCTTTTTCACATATTATTGCAAGTAAAATCGATAGTATTGGCAGTAGCTTATTAATTTCTTTCATTTTTTAAATCCCCCTCTTAATTTAAGTTTTCTTTTTTAGACAAAAAGAAAAGAGGCTTTGAAAAAAAATTTCAAAACCTCTAGTTATCTAGTCAGTTTACAAATACAATTTATTCATAGTTATCATATCAATTTTATATGTTATTAAAATTATAATAATACACCTTTATTTTGTCAAGGACTTTTTATAATATTTTTAATAGGTACAAAGGGTAAGGGATTTACTTTGTGATCATTAATTATTTTCTCCATCCAAATCATATCATGCCATTTATCAAATTTATAGCCACACTTAGTAAAATGAGCCACTTTTCTATATCCCATATGTTCATGAAATCCAATGCTACTTGGATTTGGATATGTAATACATGCATTTACATTTGTGATATTCTGTTTCTTTAATATTTTTTCTAATTCAAAATAAAGTTTTTTCCCTATTCCTTTATTTCTACCATTCTTGTCAATATATATTGAAGTTTCTACAGACCAATCATAGGCTGCCCTACTCTTAAAACATCCTGCATATGCATATCCTAAAATTTTATTTTCTTTTTCAGCAACTAAATATGGATATTTCATTAATATATTTTCAATACGTTTCTTAAATTCTTCTATTGTTGGAACTGTATATTCAAAAGTTATTGAAGTATCTGTAACATATGGTGCATAAATCTCTAGCAGTCTTTGTGCATCCATATTTGTTGCCATTCTTATTGTGATATCCTTACACATATAAATTCCCCCAAATAAGTTTCTTAGCTAAATATATTATATAACAAATTCTATAAATTTTATTTTATTCGATTAAATAACTAGTCATCGAAAGAGAGCCCAATACATATTCTTTATTAAATGTAATTACATTATCATTTTTATTTGATGCTCCAAGTACATATAACAATGGTGCATAATGATCCATAGTAGTAAAAGCTAGTGATGCTGAGCTTCCTGCCTTTTTATAATCTATAACATTTTCATCTTTTCGCTGCAAAATGTTTTCATAAATATAATTATCAAATTCTTCTGCCCATGAATAACCTTCATTGTCCATATTCCAGTCGATTCTCCCTAGATTATGAACAACATTTCCACTTCCTAATATTAATACTCCTTCTTCTCTAAGTTTATATAGTTCTTGCCCCATTTTATAATGTTCCTTAGGAGATGCATTTCTATCTACACTAAGCTGAAATACAGGAATATCAGCTTCTGGATAAATTCTGTGAAGAACAGACCAGGTTCCATGGTCATAGCCCCAAGAATTATCTGTAATAACCTCTCCACTAATTAAATCTTTCACTTTTTCTGCAATATGTGGAGCCCCCTTTGCTTTATAAACTATTCTATAAAGTTCCTCTGGAAAACCATACATGTCATAAATTGTTTCTGGATTCTCTGCTGTCATTACCCTAGTTCCATCAGTAAACCAATGTGCAGATACAGATAGTATTGCCTTAGGTTTAGAAATCTTATTTTTAAGCGCCTTCCACTCTTGAGCAAATTGATTTTCTTCTATTGCATTCATTGGTGATCCATGCCCAATAAATAATACTGGCATTATTTTCATACTACCACCTTGTATAAAGCATATAAATGGATTATACTTTTCCCTTTCTTCTTTACTTTATATATTTATTGTAAATCTTGACTAATTTTATATCAAATATATTTTAAGTAAAACTATATCTAATTATTATGGATACAATTAAAGAAGTTATTACTCGCCTAATAATTGGTACTTTCATCATAAATCACTTATGTAAATTGATATTATTAATTATTATAACAATAAATCGATGAAAATATAGTACCAATAGCAAAGCAAGAAATAATGGATATGAAAAAAGAAATAGCTACAATCAGGGTGGATAATGAGATATCAAAAAAATCACTTGCTTTCTAACATAAAAAAGCAAGTGATTTTCATAATCTGATACCTATGTCAAGGACATTATAAAAAAAGGATTAAGCACAAAGAAGATGATTTCTGTATTGAACAGGAGTCATCTTTTTTTGACTCCATTTATATCTGTAGTTGTTGTAATAAAATAT
>JAAYPK010000028.1 GCA_012519845.1 Clostridiales bacterium | reverse complement strand
TCTCAATCATTTCATTTCTTTCCATTTGATTACCTCCATGTATTTTTTAATTATTTATCATGGTTTTATAATACGGTTGGAAGATTAATCTAAAATATAAGAAAGATTAAAATTAGATTAAAAATTAATAATTCTATTTAAAACCTCTTTTAAGCTATCACTAATTAATGTAAATAAAGAATATGGAAATAGAAAAATCCCCTTCAGGGGACTATGAGTATTAATAATATCCATTTTCACATAATAACTCATAACAAGCATTTACTTCTTCATCTGTAAATAACTCTGCATATTTAGATTTAACAATAACAGCTTCCATTGTTAAGTCAATACGACCTGCCTCAACTAATTTACTGAAGGAATCAGAGGTTCTGCCCTTCCTTATAATTTCTTGTGCTGTTCTAACTATCTCAAATCTATTTATGGTTTCTATAAGTCTTGTCATTTTACACTTATAATCTTTTTCTGCAATTTCACAATTCTTAATAACTTCCTCTTGTAATTTTTCCTCTAGTGTTATCATTTTTACACTCCTATATTACTTTTTAATACTAATGTTATATATCATATCAATGCTTGCTAATTATTATAAACAACTTTCTTTAAAATTAACTCTTACTTTGAGCTAACAGTTCTTCAACTAATGGTATATCTGCTGGTGCAATTTTATATTCATTAATTTCCGTTAAATTAACCCATTTATACATATCATGGTCTGTTAAAGTTATTTCACCTTCTAAAATTTCTGCTGTGTATCCTTTAAGTGAAATAACTATGTTTCCATAATCATAAATACTTTCCCCAACATATTTATTAACCTTCACCTTAATACTCATCTCTTCCATTAGCTCACGAACTAAACTTTCTTCCGGTGTTTCCCCAGGTTCAATTTTTCCACCTGGAAATTCAAAATACCCTTCTAAGGCTTTTCCTGGTGCCTTTCTAGCAATTAATATTTTATCGTCTTTTTGCAGGATTCCTGCTACAACTTTTATCATATCTTTCTCCTTAACCTTTTATTAAAACTTATACTTTTTCTGTGAACTCTGTATATAAACTTGTTGGAACTTCATGTTCTAACTTCATTTTAACTGTTATTGGCTTTTCACCTTCATATTCTTCAACATCACCTTTTCCGATATAAATAAATGGCTGAACTTTTCCATCTATCTCTTTATATTTTCTTACAAATAAGTGAAGATTTATTCCTCTCTCTTTATTAAATATAATGTTTTTACCTCTCTCCGAAGAAGGTGCTGTTGAATTAGGTGTTTGCCATTGGAAATATTCTCTTGATAATAACTCATCTTTATAATTTATACTTTCTTTAACATCTTCACCTTTATGAAGATCTACAAATAAAAAGAATTCCTTATCTTTTGTAAGTAATCCACTCCCCCTAAATGAACTATGTATCTTTTCATAGTTAGATAATAATGCTGTATCAATCATTTGATATTGTTCATATAACTTAAAGAATGGAACTCCATAATTTTTGTTACCAAATTCTTTTTTATATCTAACAATTCCATAATTTAAAACATCTTCAATATATTTTCTATACTCTTTATCAAAAATAATTCTAGTAAATTCATCAGTTCTATATAATATATTTCCTTTAAGCTCTACACATTTTACTGTGCGTTGAAGCTGCCCTACATCATAATAATCTTGATTTAAATATCTAAAACTATGTTCAATACTTTCATCATTAACACTTTCCATATACTTATGAATTTCATTTTTAGCTTGGTGTAAATTTATTGATTCATGTGAAAGCAAATATTTCATTATACAATACTCATATATTCTTTTTATAGGTAACTTACCTGAAAGCTCTTTAAGTATCTTTTCAAAGTCCTTATTTTCAAGTAGCTTCTTAAGTCTATCATCTTTTTCAACCTTGGCTACAAAACCTAGATAGGTCTTTTCTTTATCTATAAATTTAATTGGATCTGGAGAACCATCAAATCTTACATAGTCCATTAACCTATATGGAACTCTTCCACTATTTAATATTTTAAACTCATTATATTCTTCTTTCAAATATGCCATTGTATTAAAGTTTTCATTGTTTAGCTGCTCTAATATTCTTTCTTGGGCTATTCTATCCATTTGAATATTTGTACATCCAGGTACATTTCTAAACTGTTTTGAAACTGCAACCTTTAAGGAAACCTTATCATAATATCTAGCTCCATTTAATGCTATTGCAATTAAAAATGCTTTGTTATGATTTCCTATAAAATCGAGGACAGTTAAAAATTCTTTACTTTCATGTTTTCTAAGGCCTCTTCCTAATTGTTGTATAAATACTATTGGTGAATTAGTTGGTCTTAACATTAAAACTGTATTTACTGAAGGTATATCTACACCCTCATTAAATATGTCCACAGTAAATATAACTTCTAACTCATCTTCATCATTTTCAAGCTTCTTAATATATTCAGCTCTTTCTTCTGCTGAATTTCTACCAGTTAAGTAAGTACTTTTTATACCTCTAAGATTAAATTGTTCACACATAAATTCTGCATGTTCTATATTTATACAAAATCCAATACACTTTCTTTTCTCACCATCATGACCATAGAAATTCATTTTTTCTATTACAAAATCTACTCTCTCATTAACTTTTAATCTTTTAGCTATTTCTTGTATATCATCAGCTTTTACATCACTTAAATCTATACCTTCTATATCTGTTATTCCAAAGTAATGAAATGGAATAACTAACTCTTCTTCTAAAGCTTCATGCAGTCTAACTTCTAAGGCTACATTATTATCAAATAAATCAAATATATTTTCTCCATCACATCTTTCTGGTGTAGCTGTCATTCCAAGTAAAAATTTAGGTTTAAAATAATTCATAACTCTTTTGTAAGTTGGGCTACTTGAATGATGGGCCTCATCTACAATAATATAATCAAACTCATCTGCTCTAAACTTTTCAATATTATTATTCATTGATTGAACTGTTGAAAATAAATAATCTACATCTATATTTTTTGATGTTCCAGTTAAGAGACCTGTAGTTTTATTCTTGTTTTTAACTAGTTTTTTAAATGTAGATTCTGAGCTTCTTAATATTTCTTCACGATGAACTAAAAATAGTACTCTATTTGGTTTACATTCAGCAACATCAAATGCTGACATATATGTTTTTCCAGTTCCTGTTGAAGCTATTACTAAAGCCTTATCTTCACCTGATTCTCTAAGTCTTTTCAAATTCTGAATAGCCCTTTTTTGCATTGAGTTTGGTTTAATTTTTTCATACTCCATAAACTGTATTGTCTTTTTATTTTCCTGTGCTTTAGTAGCTTTAATTACTTCCTCATATTTTGCAAGAAATTCATCATCAATAATATCTGTAGCTTCCCATAATTTTAGATATTCAACAAGAACATCACGAACAAATTTATTTTCCTTCTTGGATATAACCATAACATTCCACTCAATATTACTTTTTAAAGCTCTTTGAGTTATGTTAGAAGAACCAATAATAATCTTATAATTATCTTCATTTTCAAATATGTAAGCTTTAGAATGGAACCCAAGTTCCTTAGTTGCAACAAACACCTTCAGGTCAATATTATTAAACCTTCTTATTCTATCCAGTGCCTTTGCCTCAGTAAAATTAAGATAAGTTGAAGTTAGTATATTCCCCCTAACACCTTTATCTTCAAGCTCTTTAAATGTATCAAGTAATAGCTGTAATCCGCTAAAATTAACAAAAGCTACACTAAAATAAAACTTCTTACATTCATTTAGACACGCCTTTATTTCATCTAATAAATTACTATTTTCAGAATTAGTAATAAACCTATTTCTTATCAGATATTCCTTATCTTCTATATCTTTATTTTTTATACTACTAATATCTATCTGTTTTTCACTTATTGACATTTCTTCAAAATCTAACAAATCTACTTTAGTTATTCCACTACTCATATTTACTCCTATACACTCTTTTATATTAACTATCTTCTTTTATCTTATTTAAAAATTTTATGATAATTATTTACTTTATATTAATTATAAAGTAAAGCAGTAAAACATTAAAGTTATAAGTTTCGCCTACAAGCAAAAGCCAATACTTAGTTACTTAAGCATTGGCTTTATATATATAGATAAACTTTATTTCTTCTTTTTTAACTTTTCTTCAGCTTTCTTCATATTTTCAACTACCCTAAATTTAACTATTTCACTTATTAATTCATAAGGAATTGGTTCTTCTATAGGAAATTGAACTGATCCCTTTGCCCCTTTGTATTTTGATAATTTATCTTTTCCTCTGCCTCTGGTGCAGATTCCTTTATAACTTTTCTTAAAGTTTTAAGTATCTCCTGAATCTTAGGATCAAATTGTAAAATATATTCATCAATTCCTTTAGGGGGTATATTCTTTTTCTCCATGATTTCTCCTTTATTAATTTATTTTAGTTTTCTTTCCTTGTAGTACTTATCAACTCTTAAAATTTAAGGTTTATAGAAAGAGATCTTTCCTTCTTTCTAGTATTTGTTAATAATTTGGTTAATGAAATATATTTGGTAAGCGATAAAGATACACATATAACAAACTATATAAATAATGCTAAACCTAATAAAAATGGTGATTACAGATTAAGTAAAAAGAAAATTAATAAGAATACAATAACTACTGGTACCGAAGGACTAGAGTATCTATTTATGAGTATAACAGCATAAAAAATACTTTAGTAAAAAGGAACATTAGATGGATTTATATGCAAATAACTCCACCTAATGTCCCTAATATACCATTCATTAAAAATTTTCATTTAATAGAACAGTCCAATTTACTAAATATCAACTCTAAATCCTCTTCAGAACTTGTTACTTCTTCAAGTTCATTATTCTCTATAGCATCTAACATTATCTGTTCTTTTTCCATAAGTCTTTCGTATATTTGCTCATCAATAGAAAACTCATTCCCATCAAAACTATAATTACTTTGCATATAATAGTATTGAGTATATTGATTCTCAGGAAGCCCTAGCCTATGAATTCTATCTTTTGATTGTAGTAAATGTACTAAATTATAACTATATTCAAAATATACAGCATCATGGCATACTGAGTGTAACGATACTGATTCTGCAAGTGTATGTGGGTTTGTAATTAAAACATCGAATTCTTTATTTTTAAATGCTTGAATAATCTCTAATCTCTCGCTCAACTCAATTTCACCATAAATACACTTTACTTTGATACCCTTAGAAATCAATAATTGCTCAATATGTTTAATGGAATCAATAAATATGCACCATGTTATTATAACTTTACCTTCATTAACTAAATTCTCTATTAAATTAACACATGCTTTCATTTTAGTAGTTATTTTAATATTTTTTGCTAGATTCTCAACATCGTTTGAATAATCAACAAAATCTATATTATCTATATTATCAGTCTCTTCTAATATGCCTTCAAATTCTCTTAAATCAATCGATTTCAAAAGCATATTTGGATTAGATTCTAATTGTAATAATCTTATAAATAATGCTAACTTATTACTTCTATATTTCGATTTAATAATTTTAAATAATTCTACTTCCTCTGCTGTTGTTTCTACTTTTAATAACTGATCTTCGTTAACTGAAGGTACTAACAATTGTTGCTTGGTTGTTCTACAGAAAAATGGTTGAATTTTATCATTAACCAACTTACGTTCACCTTCTGATAAATTTTTCAACATTCTAGTCGTAAATCCAAAGAATTCTTTATACTCATCATTATATAGGATGTGTAGCATATTATATAAATCTACATATGAGTTTGGTATAGGAGTACCTGTCATAACAATTGTAAAAATTGATTCTTTTGCTATTTCTAATGCATTTCTAGCATAAGTTCCCGGAAGATTACCCTCAACCCTCTTAACTTTATGGACTTCATCATAAACAAGCAAAGTATTTGCATCAATTAAATTTATTATATCCTCTTTTAACGTGCTAAGCGATTCATAATTAAATAAAAACAAATTGCAATTTCCAGTATCAAATTGCAAGGCCTGTCTCTTTTCTTTTGTACTCTTATATTTAGAATCGTGAACATTAAATACTATTAATTTCTCTTTTCCTTTAAAACAAATATTAAATTCGTCTATCCAAGAACCAAAAGCATTTTTAGGTCCAATCATTACAATTCTTTTAGCTAAATTTTTAGCCCTTAAGTATGCATAAACACCTAGAACAGATGAGGTTTTTCCTGAACCAGGAACTGAGAAATTCCCTGACTTAGTCATAGCAAACATAAAAAATGAATCCCACATTTGCTTTTCTCTTAATTTTCTGGACATATTATCATTTACTATTCGAGAATACTCTTGAAATTTATCTCTTAAACATTGATCTTGCTGCTTAATTTGAATTCCCAAATTTGCCCTTTTATCAATATAAATATTTCTAGCTTCAATATAATCTAATAATCTTTTAGTGCATAAAAACTTTTTTCCTAATGAATCTGCTTTTTTTTCAATTAATTCTCTAATATTTTCAAAATCAATATAGCTAAGTGTTTCTTTAAAATAGATTATATTATTTTCTATGCTATCTACATACCTTTTTAATTTTATTTTATAAAATGCACTCTTTAATATCCAACTATTATCTTCCATATTGATTCTTAAAGAAAGAATATCCTTATAATCTAAAATTACACAGTTATCTACTAGCAAAGTTTTTTCTGTTATAATTTCATTTTTATTAAACCTTAAAATTTCATTCATAATTACATCATCTGCCTTTAATACAATAATATCTTTATGTTTATTATCCCATAATATTTCAAACTCATTTTTGCTTTTAGTTATTATCTCCTCATAAAAACCTTTTGAATCCAACAACCAACTACATGTTACTGTAAAAGCCTCATAATTACTATTAATTGCTGCTTCTGTTTCATTATTAGACCCTCTAAAACAAATAATATTTCCATCATTATCATAAAGCAATCCACACTTATCATGAAAAATCCCTTTTCTTACAAATGCAATCTTAATATCGACTACCCCAATTGATATAAGATAAGCTAAATTTGATATATTCTTTTCCTCTTCTAAAGTTAACTCAACATGAAAAGTAGATATTAATTTTTCTTTAATACTAGATTTTAGCTCATAACCTTCTTTTATTAATAAGTAATCTACTTCGCTTATTTCTTCTGAAATTATTAGTCTGTATTTATACCCATTGCGAACAAAATTTTCTAATCCCTTCGCATAATAGGCTAATGATTTAGCAGAGAAATATGCACTTATCCTGTCGAATTTTACTGCGTTTTTTAGAACTGGAACATAAAACTCATCAGCTATATCATCATTGTAAGAGGAATAAATAGGCTTTATATTAATTGTATTAAACATTTGCTGCATCCCTAATAATTTTTAAAGATTCTTCAATCTTATCAACTTCAGATAATATCGAAGAAATCTGTTCTTCATTTAGTTTAGAAAAAATATTTATATCAATAGTTTCTAAATGATTTTCAATTTTTTCCAAAACTTGAAGTGGCCTATTTCTAGTTTCACTTGATTTCGCTTTTAACTCAGCTTTCTCTAAAGATTTTTTTAATTCCTCTTTAGTATCTTCATCAGTTCTAAATGTTTCTTTTATTACATCTTTAGTAACTTGTCCAACCTCTGGCAGCTTGTCCAGCACTTTTTCAGCAATATCCATTTGTTCATCAAGAAATTCAGGTAAATACTTTGATGTTGCTACAGTTTTAATTTTTCTAATAAACCTTGTCATATCACCATGTGGTTGTACTAAAAAGTTTGTAAAAACTGAATATTTTATATTTTCTGCTTCATCTTCATTATTTATTTTACGCAATATTCCATATAACTCACGTAAAGGACCATCTAACCCCATATCTCTAGCAATATAAAATTGTTTAGGAGCATTAATTGTTTCTAAAAACTCTACTAATAATTTCGCTACTTCAATTTCCTTATTTACTTCTGCTTCTGTCATATTTGTACTCATTGCATATTCTTTAACTGTAAGAAGTTTATTTTCAATTATATCATTATATATACCTACTAACCTATCAATAGGATTATAATCAACCTTACTTTCTTCCCCATGTTGAATCATAAGCTCAAGCATTTTAATTTGTTTTGAATTAGTTTTTATACTTTTTTCTAAAATTACTGCTTCAAAAAAATTAAAGCGAGGATTTTCTTTAGATAAGTTACGTAAACATGTAAATCTTCTATTGCCATCAATAATTCTTCCATCAGCTAAAACAACACCTGGTTCACGTTGATCTACTAATTCAATATTAGCTTGTGTTTTCTTTATTGCATCAGGATTGCTCTTAGCTATAAAGTCTTGTATTATATCGTTATATTTTGAAAGATTGCTCATATCCATTTCTTCGATATTATTATCAGCTTTGTATTGACTTATCCAAGTTGCTATTCTATCATTTTGATCATTATAAAATAGGCAATCCAGTTTAATTTTATAAACTGGGTAAGCCTCTGTGTGCCCATCAATAGTTATCTTTCTAGATAAATTTGTTTTGATTGCCCAATCATTTTCAGTACCCTCTTTTAATAAATTCATATTATACCTCCTCAAAATACTCATCGTAGTCAATATATATTTTTTCCATTATAGCGTCATAATATAGTTCCTTTTCTCTAGCTATTTGTGGAACCTTACCTCTATTAATTCTAACACCATATGTTTTATACGTATAATCTATTAAATCATATATATCAATTTTTTTGAATTTTGTTACTATGTGTTCAACTAAATCATTCAACGTTACCACATCATTAGATTTTTTCAAGATTATATTACAGTCAATTCTTCTTGATTTATATTTTTCATTACATTTTAATATAGAGCTATAAAACCATTCATCAAAGCCTAAAGTATCTAGATAATGTTCAAATCCTCTCTTTCTCAAATATTTAATTGTGAAAATCTCTTCATCAATAAAATCATCAACGGATTTTACAAAATCAAGCAAATCATTTTTAGTTATTCCATTTTTCTCTAGTCGCTCTTTAGTAATAAAAATATTCGGTTCAAATTCAACAATTTCATATTCAAACTTCTTATCTCTAATGACATTATAAAAGGATTGGCAGTTTCCAAATCTTTTCATCAAATCGGTTGCATCAAAAATTTCATTATTTACAATTTTTTCCTTAACGCAATCTTCTAATGAATTAAACCTATCTGAATAAATAAGGAGTGATGTAACTTTAAAATCAAGACATCTTAAGCTATAAGGATTTATTTTTTCAATATCACCTTGTGGAAAATTGCTTTTAAATAACTCCTTCACTTCACTTAATAAATAAATGTCATCATTTAATATTTCTTTCATTTTGTCTAACTCATCTTGATTTAAACACTTATAATCTATTGAATACATACCATCATGAAAATACTCTTCTATTGCTTTAAAACAATTAGATAAAGCTGTTTCTGCTTTTACACCGTATTCTCTTTCATAAAGTTTTGCTAATTCATAATTTTGAATTGGTGCAGTTTGAATTAATAATTCTAAAACTTGCATATCCCTATCTGCATCACCAAATTCAATATTTGGCATACGTAAAAATTTAATTCCTAAGCTATTTTTATCTCCAATAACTTTTTTCATTAAATTATGAAGTTCATATTCATCTTTAATTCCCCATTCTTTCATCACTTCATTATAGTCATTAAAAATCTTTAAAGCTGATATTTCCACATTTTTATAATTTTCTAGACACAATGATGAAATTATTTTTTGACTATCAAATTCAGTAAAATCAAAATATCTAAGACGTTTTTTAAACTTCCATAATACTTTATTACTTCTAGCTAAAGTAGATTCGAAGTATCTATCAGGAAAATTAAATTCTTCTATATCCAAATTAAAATCTTCTAAAAACATTACATAAATATCCCTTAAATCTTTAACTGAGATATCATCTTTGCAGAATGATTGTAAAACATAATCTAAAATATGTTGTTTTTCCTTTTTTATTCTTACATTACCTATTAACAAGTAATTCTTATAAATAAGACTTTCAACCCTTTGTCTAACTTTAACTGGAATAGTATTATCCTCCAAGACCTTATTTAATTCTACTGTTCCTTTTTTATATTTATAATTTAGATAATTATAAACTTCAATATTAACTTCAAATGCATGTAAAAATACCTCTGTGCTCCAATCATAACTTTCAAAAACATTTTGAAATCTATCTTCTTTAACTCTCGGTATTTTCCTCATAATTTTTACTTCTTTTTGTCGTACTCTTTCTCTTGAAATATTCAGCATATTTCCGACTTCTTCCAAAGTTTTTCCTAAAAGTCTATTTTCTATAATCAACTTGTCTCTCTTATCAGCAATATTATCGATGATTTCAGCTAATGGCGGATAATAAGCACTATATTTCCCTTCAAATTTTTCAATAATATTTTCTTTAATCATATCGTTAACCAAATTTAATACATAATTAGTTTTTTTAATATGATTAGGGAAAAAATTCACAATATCTTTAATAGTAGATTGACCACCAATATTATTAATATTTCTAATTATTTCACTTCTAAATAATGATATAAAAAATTTATTTTCATAAATAACATAAATATAATCTTCAGTTAAGAAATTTTTCACATCATTTCCTTCTAAGCAATCTTCATTAGCAACTCTTTTTAAATTGGGAATAATGTTAGCTCTAAAGTTTGTTAGATTAAAGTTAATTTTACCATCACGAAAATCATCAATAATCCATTCTAAATATTTTTCTAAATTTATAACAGAGTTTTTTGATTTATCTTTTACTTTATATGTAATATAAATGCATTCCTTAATTAATCTTAAAATCTCTTCTCTACTTTTTTTACCTAAATTCCTTATTGCGTTGAATTCTATATATGTAAGTTCTAATAATTCTGATATATAATTGAACCCTGCATTTCTTAATGCATTTCTGGACCTAACTGAAAGATTTAAATCTTTAATTGATAAATCGTCTACATATCCCCCATATGAGTTATAGAAAAATACATCTTCTCTTTCTTTTCCTTCAACACTTAATGCATCTATTAGCTTAGTATCATTGAAATTCAAATTGTTTAAATTATCATAAATAATATCCTTCAAAGGTATTATTCCATCCTCTACGCTTCTTTTTAGCTTATTTATTTCCTCCAAGGATTTTTCACCTAAATTTCTTATTTTGATTAAATCATCATCACTTAAAGCCATTAATTCATATAATTTATTTATACTTGACCTTTTTAGGCAATTATAAGCTCTAACTGATATGTTTACTTTTTCTATCTCAATATTTTCTTTAAATATTAAACTCACATCCCATCCTAAATAAATTCTTCCTTTTATACTTTACTACTTAAATTTATTATAAATCATTATCACTACCAATATCAAGGATTTAAGGATAGTTGATAGCGTCAATTTACTGTAGGAAAAAATAATTAT